>PIVW01000432.1 GCA_003353825.1 Chloroflexota bacterium | reverse complement strand
AGCAGGTCGATCAACCTGTCTTGTGCGGCCACAGCAATGGCCCCTTCACGGGTGGGGATGGGCGAGCCGTGGGGATCTAGGGTGGGAAATCCCAGCGCTTGATCCATACGTTCCTCCAGATCTTCTGAAAGAACGTGCTCCCACTTTTCGGCCTCGTCATGCACCTGGTCCCAAGGTACACCCAATGCTTCGGCCAGATACAACTCCACCAGGCGATGATGGCGGATGACCTCCAATGCGATTTTCTGCCCCGAATCCGTGAGCATCACCCCTTGATACCGTTCATAAGATACCAGATGCATGTCTGCCAGCTTTTTGATCATGCCCGTCACAGAGGCCGGGGCCACACCCATACGTTCGGCCAAGATCGTGGTTGCCACTTTTCCGCGCTCGCGTTGTATCTCGTAAATTATTTTCAGATAATCTTCAACAGCCTTGGTTTGCATGTGGTTTGTTTGTTGTGAATGTATATTTATGTTAAGCAAAAGTGACCCTTCGCCACGACTGCTATCATCGACATTTGTCATTGCGGGTGACGACGCCTGAGTAGTTACAATACAAAATCAGTTTATACATTCCCGTTGCAACTGTCAACAGATTATCATGCAAGCTGTCGGGTAGCAAGTGGCATGGTTCCGCCACTTGCTACCCAAGCCAACCGACGTGATATCTTACTCGCTGGAAAGCCGAATCGCTTTATATCAGGGCGCCAACCGCTGCATATCCCTGGGGAAGAGGGTGACCAAACGCAGATTGGGCATGTGCAGGAGTAACCGTCCCCCCCCCTTGCCTAAAAAACTAGGGCGGAAAGTAAAATGATTATACAGTAGGACTATGAGATTAACGGATCATGACCTGAAGCAAATAAATCGGGAATATCTAGCCTCACTATCGCCTGAGCAATTGTTACGATTGAGTGGGAAGATATTGGATGATTTGCGGGATGCACGTGATCGGCTGAACCGGACGCCTCAGAATAGTTCCCGTCCATCGGGCAGTTATGCACCATGGGAGCAAGCTGGTTTTACTGATGAGAGGAATCGGTCGGAAGATGCGGGTAATGGTGACGAAACAGATGAGAAAGAAAAGCAAGAACAAGAGAGTAAGGCAAAACAAAGCGAAGGGCAATTGGATGATACTTCCCAAACCAATAGCGAGTCAGAGAGTACCCGGAAAGCGGGGAAACAACCGGGAGCAAAGGGAGTAGGGCGTCAGGTGGAACTAGCGGTAACAGGGGAGGAGATACATAAGGCATCTGAATGTGCCGCCTGTGGCGAACATTTTGGTGAGGAAGTGCCATTCCAAGCCACAACAGGGCTGTATGTGCTGGACATAGAAAAGGGAGAGCTGGGTATAGAAGTGAGCCATGTCAAGCATATATACGGAGAGCGGAGTTGTAGTTGCGATCATGTGACGCAAACAATGCCGGGTCGATGCCCAGAAGAACCGGGGTGGGAAGTGGTCTTGACGGAATGGCATCCTTCGGCAGGCTCAGGACAGGTTCTGGTGGGGCCGCTGTTGGTATCCTTGATCGTATGCCTATCACTGCGTATGCGCCTGTCCCGTCCATGCATTCAGGAGTTTTTGCAGGACTGGCTGGGTATTAAGCTCAGCGTTGGCTGTATCAATCAATGTATTACAGAAGGTGGGCGTGCGGTTGCGCCTATAGAAGATGAGTTAGTGGCTGAAATCCAGCAATCAGAGTTGTTACACGCAGACGAAACGGGCTGGAAAGAAAATGGACGCACGGTATGGTTGTGGGTTTTGCGAACAGCAACCGTGATCTTGTATATGATTGGAGGGCGCAGTTGGGTTGTAATCGCCGATGTGATGGAGCAATTTGCAGGTTGGCTGATGAGTGATGGATATGGTCAATATCGTAAATACGGGAAACGACTGCGCTGTCTGGCTCACATTATCCGTAAGGCCAGAGGGCTGGCAGAGAGTTGTCATCCTGAAGCGGCGGAATTTGGCGAAAAAGTGCTCGAATATCTTTCCCTGTTTATCAAGGGCAATTATAAGGCTCGGGACGACCCGACCCTAGACTTGGTGGAGAAGCTCTCGGAAGAACTGGCGCAATTGAAAGAATTGTGCGAGCAACATCGAGGCAAGGGTAACGCTCCCCCTCCAATTCCGCTACCTGCTGCTTGAGGATTAGCTGATTCGCAGGGGGGAGTGAACGGTTACGTCAAGCTTTAGCCTTTTTGCTCAACTTGGACACACCGGCTTCTCCACCCCAACCCGCAGGAAAAGGGCTGGGACGGCGGAATGGCTACCATCCCAAACCTCGACCACGACATTCTGTGGTCAAAAAAGGCAAAAAACGTCGCAAAACTGCCTGATTTCAGACTCTGACTTCTCAATTTCAGTTGTTAATGTGTGTTGCTGAACCGCATCGCTATAACCGCATGCCTTCCTTTCTAATTTATCGCTCTACACTCAAGTAAACCAACAAGAAATAATAAGGAGAAAAACCATGTTAAGAAATACGTGTTTCAAAGTTATTTTTGTGCTTCTGTTCTGCACGGTTGCCAACATAAGTCTGGTTGCAAATGCCTCCGCTGCAAATGCCTTCGCTGCAAATGCCCCCATATGTGATGCCCAGACCGAGATACCCGTAGCGGAATGCAATGCCCTGGTTGATTTATATAACGCCACCAATGGTGCGGACTGGAAAAATAGCTGGAATCTGACCACTACACCTTGCAGTTGGTATGGCGTGAAGTGTAGTGACGAGCATGTTACACAACTCTTTCTTTACAGTAACGGTCTAAGCGGCGATATCCCGGATTTCAATCTGCCGAATCTTGAAAAGCTCAATCTTTTCAATAACGATCTACGCGGCGATATCCCGGATTTCAATCTGCTGCCGGAGCTTCAGTGGCTCAATCTTGCCGCTAACGATCTAAGTGGCGATATCCCGGATTTCAATCTGCCGAATCTTAGCACCCTCTATCTTAAGGATAACCAGCTAAGCGGCGAGATCCCGGATTTCAGCAAGCTGACGAATCTTCAATACCTCAATCTTGACAATAACCAGCTAAGCGGCGAGATCCCGAATTTCAGCAATCTGCTGCTTAGCTCCCTCAATCTTAACACTAACGATCTAAGCGGCATCCCGGATTTCAGCAAGCTGACGAATCTTCAACACCTCAATCTTGACAATAACCAGCTAAGCGGCGATATCCCGGATTTCAATCTGCCGAATCTTAGCACCCTCTATCTTAAGGATAACCAGCTAAGCGGCGATATCCCGGATTTCAGCAATCTGACGAATCTTATAGAGCTCGATCTTGCCCTTAACCATCTAAGCGGTGAGATCCCGGATTTCAGCAGCAATCTGACGAATCTCCAACACCTCCGGCTTAACGGTAACCAGCTAAGCGGCGAGATCCCGGACCTCCACACACTTAACTCTGGTAATTTTGGTTACAACGCCCTAACCGCAGACCCATTTGGTGATGCCACGCGTCTGGATCCGGATTGGGCTGATACGCAGACCATTCCACCATCGGGCGTATTGGCTGCAGAGGTATCTCCCGGAAGCGTCGAAGTTACCTGGACGCCAGTGAGTTATGTTGCCGATCCAGGTTATTACCAGGTGTCCTATAGCAACACCTCCGGTGCTCCCTACTCCAACACCGTTTACACCGACAACAAGGATGCTTCCAGTATTACGGTTAGTGGCCTGGCACAAGGGGCGAATTACTATTTCATAGTCAAAACCACAACGCCTGCCCACGCTAATAATCAAAACGATGTAACCAGTGTTGCGAGTGATGAGGTGTTGGGTCTGACGGCCACCCTATGCACCGCCCAGACCGAGATACCACAAGCTGAGTGTGAGGAATTAGTGGCCTTTTACAATGCCACCGGTGGGGATAGCTGGAGATATAACAGTGGCTGGAATCTGACCAATACACCTTGCAGTTGGAAGGGCGTGAAGTGTAGTGCCGGGCATGTTACAACTCTTGATCTGAGTTCTAATAACCTTACAGGTACGGTACCTGATCTGGCTCTGCCGAAGCTTATATACCTCTATCTTTACGGTAACCAGCTAAGCGGCGAGATCCCGAATTTCAGCAATCTGCCGAATCTTGAAAGCCTCTATCTTGGCGCTAACCAGCTAAGCGGCGAGATCCCGAATTTCAGCAATCTGCCGAATCTTGGAGACCTCGGTCTTGTCTATAACGATCTAAGCGGCGAGATCCCGAATTTCAATCTGCCGAATCTTCAGCGGCTCCGTCTTTACTATAACCAGCTAAGCGGCGAGATCCCGAATTTCAGCAATCTGCCGAATCTTTATTGGCTCTATCTTAACGATAACCAGCTAAGCGGTGAGATCCCGAATTTCAATCTGCCGAATCTTCGACTCTTCGATCCTTCCAATAACGATCTAAGCGGCGAGATCCCGGATTTCAGCAATCTGCCGAATCTTGAAAGGTTCTATCTTCGGTGGAACCAGCTCAGCGGCGAGATCCCGAATTTCAGCAATCTGCCGAATCTTACAGACCTCACTCTTGACCATAACGGGCTAAGCGGCGAGATCCCGAATTTCAGCAATCTGCCGGAACTTGACTACCTCCGTCTTTGGGGAAACCAGCTAAGCGGCGAGATCCCGGACCTCCCAGACACACTTACCAATGATTGGTTGGGATCATCTGGTTTTGGTTACAACGCCCTAACCGCAGACCCATTTGGTGATGCCATGCGTCTGCATCCGGAATGGGCTGCTACGCAGACCATTCCACCATCGGACGTATCGGCTGCAGTAGTATCTCCCGGAAGCGTCGAAGTTACCTGGACGCCAGTGAGTTATCAGGCCGATCCAGGTCATTACCAGGTGTCCTATAGCAACACCTCCGGTGCTTCCTACACCGATGTACCGATTGTTGGTGACAAGAGTGCTTCCAGTATTACGGTTAGTGGCCTGACACAAGGGGCGAATTACTAT
>PIVW01001048.1 GCA_003353825.1 Chloroflexota bacterium | reverse complement strand
GATTTTGCAGCGATGGTATTTGAGATTAGCTTCAAGTGTATTTCCGAAGGGTATGGCACTGTTGCGTCCTGCTGTGGCGGGTTCGAACTGGATGACCGCACTCGCGTAGCAGTCCTTCTCATTGTCTGTACCCACGGTTGTATCGCAATTGACGGAGCTAGCGGAGAGCCCGCTGCCAAACACCACTGGGCTGCTGTTCACTTTGAAGCGCTCTAGATACCCCGGCTTTTCAGCAGGTTCGTCCCAGCGGGAAAATGCCCAGCTACCGGCTACATCCGAGCTGTTGCCCGAGTTGGATATGCTCACAGTGGTGCTTATGGTCGTACTGATTTGGAACCAGGCGCCCGGCATGGGACCGCTGGTGGTCGTAGAGGAATAGTCCATGGTCAAATCAATGCTACCAAGGTTAACATCTCCTTTTGCTACCTGGGCCAGAAGTTTGAATTGCAGCAAATCAGTTGCAATCCACTCGATGATCTTGTTGTATGTCGTTAGTGGATTCCAGGCAGTATCCTGGTTCGGATCTAACTCGGAGATGAGCAAGACCACGATATAGGCGACGATAAACAGTACAGCTTCGACAGCAATACCCACAACATTGTTAGCAAGTGCGATCAAAAGCATGGAAATGATCAATTGTAACGCCAATAAGAAAGTTGTGATCCAGGCTTGCATTTGTGCGAAATCACGCTGCGCATTGGACATATCCTTGGTGTTGGCCGCAAATTCGACCCAAGTGACGGCGACAAAGACGGCGGTAATCAGTAGCGCGACCGCGCCGGCAGATATCTTCATCGCCTTTTGAGCTGAAGCCCCGGCCTGTTTCATGTCTTCCCAAGGGATGTCGGCTTCTACAGCCTCGTTTCTTCCAAATTTGCCGTCTTTTGAAATTTTGGCAACAAATCCAAAATCGTTATCTCGAGTAAGTTCCTGATGCCATGATATTACCTTCTCACCGGACCCAAGCTTAATGTCGTTAGCGATAGCGTCTTCGACAGTATCATTCAGAAAACTTCTTTTCGCCCAGATCGTCAGGGGATTTCTGATGGCGAAATAGGTAATGGTGCCAACATAGGCGGCAAACACATCGATATCGATGATGGCGGTATTGCCTATCGAATAAAGAATATCCTTCGACCAATCCCGCAATCCATTGGCCAGCCCCCTGGTATCTAACGAACTATACATCGAATCGAGTTGGTAGACTTTTTTTACATACTCAGG
>PIVW01001047.1 GCA_003353825.1 Chloroflexota bacterium | reverse complement strand
TAATACCTTCGCCAATTTCGTTACGGCGCCAAAACAGACAATTTGGTGGAGAGAAAGTGTCAAAAACTGATCGTTTTCAAGGCATTCATCCCTATTTTTGTTCGATATTTGCCCTGTTGTGGGGTGAATTTGGTCACGAGTCTGGCACAAAGAGCTTTCTTCAATTTTGGCGAAGGTATTGATACGTACACAGTATTTGTGGCGAGGTCTGACCAACACCGGTATACGCTGTCCCCAACCAGACGGCGCTTTTTACATCTTCCCTGATTTCGAACGGTGGCGGGAACCGTTGGGCGTTCTCGGCATACATACCTCTTCCCAACTGGCAGTACACTTACTTGAGACCTACCAGTTGGCCACTTTGCCAGGTTCGGTCTTCGGCTCACCGCCCTCACAGCTTTCACTTAGGCTTTCTTCAAGCTATCTAGACATGGAGACAAATGAGCAAGCGGGGGCTGTTCTCACTGCCTTTCGCTCTCAGATCAAACCAGAACAACTGATGTGTGAACATCACCCCAACATGAACAAAGTCCTGTCCCGATTTCAGCAATTCGTGGAAAACCTGTCAGAAATCCAATATCGGATGAATGGTCGCATGCCAGAGCAGAAAAATGAAGGGGAGACACTTGCAGACATGTCGCAAAGGGTAACGAGTAAGGATCACAGGTTCGAATAGTCTCTCACTCTCAGCCTGAAGGTGATGCTGGCACGTGTGACAGAACCAACTGAGCAGCTTAGCACGCAATGTCAGTAAGTAGTACATCAATGACCTCGACACATTGCAGAAACTCACTCAGATTGAGTTCATCGACAGCTCTTGCGACCTATCAGATTATGCGCTGGTTATTCTCGCCGATGAAGTGCCCATGGATGCTGCGTTGGCTGAAAAGCTGCGAACCTATGTAAGCGAGGACGATAATCTGCTGATTAGCGGAAGTTCGGGTTTATACAACGGGTTGGGGGATTTTTATCTGGCTGAGGAGATGGCGTCCATTACGGCGGACCCGCCCCCTTTGTCCCTGACTACCTGGTTCTCGGACCCGAGCTTTGCGACGGCATTGAAGCCATGAATCAAATCTGCGAAGTGCAGGGCGTGCAGGTGACTATTGATGACGATGTGCAGGTTTTGGCGTATTCGGGATAGCCTTATTTCAATCGCACCTGGGATCACTTCTGCTCGCACCAGTATACGCCCATGTCACACGTTTCTGAGGATGCGGTGAT
>PIVW01000036.1 GCA_003353825.1 Chloroflexota bacterium | reverse complement strand
GGTTGGTCGCTTGGTCGGGTGGTTGGTTGGAAATTTATCAGCACCTTGTCACCCTGTCACCTTGCCACGAGGTTTTGCCACCCTCCCATGCTAGCCCATACTGGAGACATGCTCGGGGATGATTTTGTAGCTTACGCGGGTTTCATCTGGACTGTGGCCGGGATAAACATCGACGCCCATGTATTTGTTGGCTAAACGGTCGATGCCTTCATCTCCGCCTTCTGTTGTGATCTCGACCACGGATCCACGCACTTGCAGATAGCGGTAGGGATTATCAGGGTCAGAAATGGCGACGGCCACTCGCGGATTACGTCGCATGTTGCGGTCCTTGACACGCCCAAACGCACTGTTGATCACAATATGTGTGCCGTCATATTCGAACCACACCGGCGATACCTGGGGGCTGCCGTCGGCCATAGTTGTGGCCAGATGAGCGAATGCCTTCTTCTCCATTAGATCCATAAAGTTCTCTGGGATATTACACATGGTCATGTCTCCGTTTTGTGTTCATCGTGTTGAGGGGTTGGGGTAGCGGCGGCCCTATAAGTGAGAGTTGGCGCCGGGGCATCGATGCCTCTATGTGGAGCCTGCTGCAATCGATCAAGTTTGCGTCTGGCGCTAGAGAGTGTGAGCGTATGATAGGTCATGGTAGCAGCCTGACGTACATGCCGGCTCTTAAACTGTCCTGGATGTCTCGCCACATGGCCGAGTTCATGGCGGTACTTCCTGGCTCTGTACTCTTTGTGTAAAACTGTGTGCAACTGCCGGTAAAATTCGGTAGCATAAGGCCCATTATACAGCATTACCATATCTTCGGAATCTTTCCAATTATGCTGATCGCCCAGCTGATCCTTCACCCGATCATAGAATTGGGTCCCAGGCAGAGGATATGAAACCGACATCCCGACATCATCTGGCCGGCAATCACGTACCATTTGCAGTGTTTTTTCGATATCCTCACGTGTCTCGCTCGGGTAGCCAAATTGTAGGAAGAATGCGATCTTAATACCATATCTGTGCAAGAGATCGGCCGCTTTATAGATCTGTTCCACAGTCGTCCCCTTCTCCATCGCATACAGGATATTCTGTGATCCTGATTCGGCCCCTACCCAAACGATATCGCATCCCGCTCGTTTCATCGCATCCACTTCACCCTGGCGTAGCAGCAGATCGACGCGACTCAGACATTTGAATGGCACCCGGGCGTCTTCTTGCTCCACCAACTCCGCAAATCGGCTCCACCATGTTGGCTTGATCCCAACGATATCATCGGCGAACCAAATGTGATCAGGCCGGTAGGTTTCCTTGAGCCATTTCAGTTCAGCAACGACATTTTCAGGACTGCGCGCATTATAGCGCTGGCCCCAAAGTGGTTTGGCGCACCAGTTGCAATGATAGGGACAGCCACGCGTCGTCACCATGTTCATCGAGAAATAACCATGTCGCTCATACCAGATATCTTTATAGTGTTGTACGTCAATTAGATCCCAAGCTGGAAATGGAAGGTCGTTCACATGCTTGATATCAGGGCGACGAGGGTTGATCGAGATCGAAGAGTGGTTGGGTGAGAATTGAGATTGGAGACTAGAGATTGGGGATTCCAGGGGAACGTTTTTCACTTTTGTGGTAGGGTCCGAAACATACGCAAGGCCTAAAATATCCTGTAACTTGCCGTCGCTGCCGCTTGTGAGATGGCCCAACAGTTCGAGCAACGTATAGTCGCCCTCTCCAAGTAAAACATAATCAGCGCCCGCTGCAAGATAGAGTTCAGCGCGATCAGTAGCATCTGATCCAGCAACAATGGCGATACAGCCACGTTGTTTGGCCATATCTACCATGGTAAACGCGGCTTGACGCATTCTTAATAGGCACATCTTCGACAGATAATTGAAGTTGTCTTCATAGATGATGGCAAAATCAGGCTGTTCACAATCGAGTGCATTTGCCCACTCCTCTTCTGACTGCGCCAGCATGGCGTCAAATAAGGCAACGTCATAGCCTTGCTCTCGAAGGTAGGCGGCAACATACATGGTACCCAATGGTGGGTAGGGCTGCATTGCCTCGTAGAGTTTAGGGTCAAAATGTAGATAATAGGATTGGCCCAGCAGTACGTCGCTCAAAAGGTTTCCTCGTCGACAGATTGTAGCCTATCAGTAAAGGCTGACATGATGCGCCTCCCGTGTCCTTCGAAATGGCCTTTACACCAATGTTTTGAGAAACCAGCCTCAGAATGGTCGGGTTTAACTGCTTAAATTCACGAATCTTCCGATCCATTTCCCATTGCTCGAGTTTTGTACCAAGGCGTGTTTTTAGTATGGCTTCAAGGGTAGCACGCAATGGCCTCCACAACTTCGGAATCGTTACCACATCTGGTGCATCGAGGTTCGGTGGTGGACCTTGGGCGTTGGGTAAATAGAGATCGCTCCATGCATTGATTTCACGCATCTGCTGATAGGTTTCGATGCCATAGAGTGGAACCATCTGTACCAGTTCACGCGCCATAAAAAGATCCTGGCGGTCCATTGACAGGGCTTGCGCTGATAGAATGTAGTTGGGACAAAGGATATCACCAGATCGCTCTGCGTAGCGAACCAGTAGAATCATCATCGCCCTGCACAACCATAAACGTTCCGAAACCGTAACGACCAGATAGTCGATATCTGCTTGCTCATCGGCATTGTTCACGGCCAGCGAACCGGTCACTGCTACCATGCGTACAAAGGGCAAATAGGCGATCAATTTTCCCCAGTGATGGGCCTTTTGTCACAATTGTTCGGCACGTTGTGATCGCGCTCTGCGTAGATCGGCTGTCTGTTCGCGGCCGGGCAGCATGAAGTATCCCCACCGTTGGGAGAGCCTGTCCGGCACGAGATGGCCATTGCCCAGTACACGCTCAACGTGTTCAGAGGAAGCGCGCCGCGCCATGAGATAGCGATGGACCTCAGCCGGGGTCAATGGGTAATCGAATACATCGGCGTAGGCAACTGTGCTTACCACAGCCTCTTCGAAACCGCCCTCATTGGCTCCAGGCCCTGAGGCGACCGCTGTTGTGCTTCGTTTCATGTAGTTACCATAAATATTGCGTCAGGCGTCAGCTTGTCGGAAAGGTTATAGTATAAACCCATTGCCAGCACAACCGACCGTGAACTGGTACAGCATATCTTTGAGATTAACGGATGGCTCCCCCGAAAAAACGGATGCACCAAGTTGCTTAAGAAACTCGCTCGAACAAGACGGAGTTGGTAGAGTAGAGTGCAAGTACAGTGAAGTCAGAGCCCCCAGAAATAAGAGGTCAAGGATGTCTCAGAGGCACTGTGGCCGCTACGGTGACGGAATCACTCCACGATTTCCGACCAGATTTGTCCGAACCCATTTGACGATGTACATTAACCAAATACACTCTTATTGTTAGCGATGATCGGTTTCGTGAGCCCTGCTGGAAATTTGGAAACTAAGAACTAGAGGAGCGATTCAGCGAGATATTCTGTCCTACCCAAAAGTATAAGCGGCAACGTACTTGTTTAGCGTCAAGTAGAGAAGTAACTCGCTAAGGTGGGACGAGAGAAGGAGGAACATCGGCTCTTTGTAATTCAACCAAGAAATCAATGATAGGAATTGATTGCTGGCGACAGGTGACGAGGATGCTGCTCAAAATAGCATGCGTATCAGCGCCTTGTTCGGTGCGATTGCAACCGTCGGTTTTGCGTGTAATGATGGCAGGTCGTAGCATGCGTTCCGGCTGATTGTTGGTGGTATCAAGTTCATCAATGTAGAGGAAACGAAGAAGATGAGGTCGCTGCTTGCGCAACTGCTTGGCGAAACGTTTGTTGTCAGGGTCAGTGAAGGGACGTCGCTCGTCGATGAGCTTGTCAAGACGGCGTTCCAATACATGAACACGCCGCAGGACTGTGTTGCAGTAATACCCGCTTCTGCAAAACCCCGGCGCCATCCGTCAAGGCCACCCGCTCTGTGATGTGAGCACCTTGGCGTTTGCTGATACGAGAAGCAAAACGTGCAAGGGTGGCATCTTTGCGATCCAGCGTGGCCCAAACCTCTTTATTTTGGGGCTTTGCCCATTCTGACGCCTTTTTTATGTTGGCATCGGGCTTTTCTTTACGAAATAGGCTGGCCACCATCTCTTCTGGCCGACGTTTACTTGGCTCAATGGTGTAGACGCTGGTCACGATCGCCTCTTTCTTTTTGCTGCGTTTTTCACCTTTCCCCAAACGCACTTTGTGCGCTGCCTCTGTCTCCTTCACCAGGGGCACTCCCTTGCCATCTACCTGTACCACCATGATTGCCCCCTCTTTTTGGACATCTGGGGTCGCTTTTTGTTCGTAGTATGCCTCCACATCCTTTGCATCTTCCCCTACCATCAATTGCACGGCATTCTTCCCCAGCGACTGCCTCAACAAATCTGGAACAACTGGCGCCCTTTGTGCTGATGTGGGCCTTCATCCGCGAATTGTACGATCTGTTCAAATCGCCCTAATACCGTGCCATCCTGTATTGGATGGGGCTTCTACTGGTCGCCGGTACCCTCTTTTACCATCGGGTCGAGGGCTGGGGACTGCTCGATTCACTCTATTTCTGCGTTGTGACACTGGCTACAGTGATCCTGCTGATACCGAACATGGTTGAATGATGAAGGGCTGTGTTAGGCGAGGGAGAATGACTGCGGGTGAGGATTATCGATCTGATTTGGGCAAATAAAAAAGGGACGTGAACCAACACGTCCCCCGTAATGTGTCGAGTTTGGTAATCAATCCATCTCGTCTAGACGTTTTTCCCACTTACCGATAAGACGGTCATAGGTGGATTCGCTGATCTCGCCGTTGGCCAGACGCATGTCCAGGCTGTCGATCAGCCCCTGCACTTCGCCCTTGGTCTGCGGTGCAGCGGACTGAGGAGCGGCCTGTTGTTGCTGTGGCTGCATGGCCGGCTGCATGGCCTGGGCGATCATGCCACCCAAACCCGCACCCATGCCGATGCCTGCACCCAACCCCACCCCTGCAGCAAGGCCTCCTCCTTCACCACCGCCGCCGCCTTCACCTGCAGCAACAGCTGCGTCGCCGATAGCTCGAGCCGCTTTGAAGCGCAGATAGGCGTTCATGTCGCCGATGGCGCCCATAGCGGCGCGTTCGTCGATTGCCTGCAACGTCTCTTCGGTGGCAGAGATCGACTGTACAAAGACCTGTTTAAGGGTGATGCCTGACTGCTCGAAGGACTCGGAGAGTTTGACGCGTAGTGCCACTCCCAACTCGTCCATGAGCGCTGGCAGGTCGAAAAGACCGGCCTTCGTCTCCCCCAGCAGGTCGGTGAACCCGGCCACCATTTGACCCCTGAGCCAGTCGCTGATCTCGCGAGTGCTATACATGCCCCGCTGTCCCACGACCTGCGCCACAAAACGTTGGGCGTCGGAGACCTTCATCGAGTACGAGCCAAAAGCGCGCAACCGCACCATGCCCAGATCCTTGTCACGTACGGCCACCGGTTGCGGGGTTCCCCACTTCAGATCCAGCATATCTACCCTATTCACAAAGTAGACCGAGGCCTTGAAGGGAGACTGGCCGTCGAAGGCAAGGCCGAGCAGGTTGATGAGCAGAGGAACGTTGGCCGTAGTCAGGGTGTGGCGGCCGGGGCCCATGGTGTCCAGGGCTTTACCATCGCGGAAAAAGACGCCACTCTGGCTCTCGCCGACGATCAGTTGCGATCCCAGACGGATATCGCCCCAGCCCTGTTGGGGTACGCGCAGAACCAGGTCTTCGGGACGCTGGTCGGGTGCTTCAATAATATCGAAAATACGAGGCATGGTGGTTTCTCCTGTTTGTGGTAATGATAGAATTGTGATTCGTGGGGGCGGAGCTTGCTCCCGCCCTTGGTGGTCGGCCGCAAAAGAGCGACCGCAAGAGTCGCCCCTACATGGTGATGTCGGGCTCATCAAGCGCCGGCATCGTATCGGCATCGCCCGTTACAAAGCTGATGACTTGCTCACGTTTGTCGAATTGTTCGTGCAGGCGGGCGAGCGCGCCCATGAGCGCATCCATCGCTTCGCCGAAGCCTTCACCGCTCTGAATGGCATCTCCGAGTGCATCGATGCGCTGGTCGATCACGGGAATGGTCGCCGCCATCTGTTGGTCGAACGCAGCGAGACGATCGAGTTCATCTTCACGGATTTCTTCGATATCAAAGAAGGGGGCGTAGCCATAAGCTGCCGTGCGGATGCGATCTATCAATAGTTGAAGTCGTCCCACGGCACGTTCCATCTCTGGAAGAACACGCAGATTGCCGGAGGATACCATGTCCAGTTGCAGGGCACTGAGCTTGCGCCGGTAGTTTTCCAGTTCTTGGGAGATGCGTTCACGCAAGCGTTTGTCCGCATCACGGCGCATATCCTTGCCGCGATAATCTTTGATGACCGGCAAGCCCGTGATAGCGCCTTCGATCTTGGTCATACCTTCCTTGGCTCGGTCGTATAGACTCATGTAGAGACCTCCTTGTTTGAGAGATTGGAGATTTGGGTCAGTAAAGTGTGTGGGATATGGGTATTTGATGAGTTTCAAGTTTCAAGTCGCGAGCCGCAAGCTGTTGGTTATCAGCTAATCGTGCCTCGCTCGGAACTCGTGCAGACTGGCGTTCACGCAACACGGACCACGTTCAATCCAGATGTAAAAACACCTCCGAACCGCACCAGGGGCATTCGATCACGCCTTTGCCGGCCAGTTCCAGTTCGCCGCCGCAGTTGGGGCAACGATGATCTTCCTTGAGTTGTGAGGCCTCCTTCGAGTAAAGGATGCCATCATTCCAGTTGATCGCTCCGGTAAAGAGCTGTTTCCCCACCAGATCGCGTATCAAGTCCTCTACTTCGGCGCGGGGGATATTCAGATCCAAGGCGATCTCACTGAAGGTAACCTTACCCTGGGCGAGCACCCTATTGAGGATCTGGCGCTGTTGTTTGGCTTTGGCCATTTTGGCCTCTTCGCCTCGACCTTTCAACAGCAAATAGGCGCCGATGGCGGCGATGGGCACGATCACGAAGATCAGCACGCTGACAAAGCCCAGGACTTGACCACCGATGCTAGCGCTTTCTTCGCTGAAAAGCTGTGTGCTCAAAAGAGCGGCGGATGCCAGACAGATCACCAGGCTGACGAGGATAAGAATAATTCCAGAGATGCGTCCAACATTCATGATTGTTATTTCCAGGTGTGGTCAAGGGGTTGAGGGAGCTAATGTTGATGGTCGAAAGATGAGTGTTGGGATGCCGTCATATGGTCGAGCTGGTAAGGTGGCGGGTTCAACATAGGATGTGGAGCGACAGGGTTCTGGTATCAACCAAATCCACCGCCGCCACCGCCGCCGCCACCGCCGCCGAAGCTGCCACCACCACTGAAACCACCGCCCGACCAGCCACCGCCGCCACTGCCACCGCTGGGCTGGGGTCTGCTGGCCATGGTAGATGAGGCACTGGACAACATGGTGGTAAGGCCGGCGCTCATACCGGCAAGACCGGCGCTCATGCCGCCGCTGGCATCACCCAAACTGGGCATGCCACCGCCTGTTTCTGGCGAAGAAGATGAGGGCGCTCCACCACCGGCTACACTGCCGCCATAACCGGGCATGCCATAACTGCCATAGATGGGTCGGGGATAGGGTATGTACCAACCAGGAATGGGCGCCGATTCGACCTTAGACCATTTTTTGATGTATTTGCTTTCCAGGCCGAAGGCGATGGCGTAGGGCAGATAGCGGTCAAATAACTCGGTGGCACGCTCCAGATCGGTATAGGTATCGATATCTTCAAGATAAGTGCGGAAGGCTTGCCAGCGAGCGGCCTGTTCGGCGCCTTCCTGTGTCTTTCGGGGCATCCAGCGCGCCAGGAAGATCATCCCAAAGGCGAACAAGCCGAATCCCAGGGGAAGGCATAAAGCAAAGTCGCTAAAAGAGACCAGCACAATGTTGATGGTGCAGCCGAAAACCACGGCAGCCAACAATGCTGCTATACCAAGAATCACCCAACGGCTCCGGGTTTTCTCGGGGTGCGAAACGAAAAGCCCCTCTTCGACAACCTCCTCATACAACTCGGAACGTATCTTGGGTAAATGTTTGTAGAATTTGGTCTTGAGATCGGATAGTTTCCTTTCGGTCTTACTCGATCCGAACAGCGAGGTGATCAATTGCCTTTCATAGGTCCTCAATTGTCCATCCGCCTGCTTCTCAAGCGTATAGCTGAAGTCGGCCTCTCCACGACCAAATAGCCCTTTTTTCTTGGGTTCCAGTTCTTCCATACGGATGTACCCCTTGTGCCCCAGGTCGACCAGGGTGGCAAGGATATCTTCCATGTCAGCTTTCTCGTCGAGCAGGGTGCCGACCATGCCAGGAGGCATATCAGAGGGGGGTTCGGGCAGATACTCGGCGACAAAATCAGCTTCCGCATCCCGACCACGCGTGTACCAGATCAGGTATAGCAGCAGCGGAGCTAAGACAACGAAGAGCAGCGAAAACGCGCCGACAATGAGATTGATGATCGGCCGCCAGTTACGGTCGAATGCGACTTGCGACTCCAATTCGACGGCGCGGGCATCCTCTGATTGCTGCCAGGGTGCAGGGGCGCCTGCGACCACACCAGGTGTAAATTCCACACGTACTTCAAAGGTTTGGCCGGGTGAGATGCGTTCTGTGGCTACAAACTGCGATGTCTGCGGATCAAGTAGCGTCATCTCGGATGTGGTGAAATAGCTGTCCATGTTCTGGACTTCGGCAGGAGCCGGTACATGCACGATGACGGTACTGTTATTAGCCGGGAAAGATCGGTCGGGATAAACCGCCTTCCACCATATCTGATCATCCCCGTCATAATAGCGCACCCCCCCATCCACCGTATAGCCTATAGAGAATGCCCGGTTCTCGTCTTGCGCCTCTTCAAAATACCAGCGAATGGTAACCGTCGAGCCGTCGTCATCGACGCTAAAGGTGCCGGGCGCCTGGCTGTTGCTTTGGGTGTATTCTCCCTGTTCGTCCCACACCTTTATGTCGCGGATGCCTGTCACCAGATCTGTGGGAATGCTGCGAGACCCAAAGGTAAAGGAGCCGCTGGTGAATTCGATATCCTGCAGTTCGACGACATCAAAACTGCCATCGTCGTTGACTGTGATATCGACGTCGAAATGGTCCCAGTATAAGGTTTTGCTCTGTGCCGTGGCAGGTACTATGAGCAAAGCTACAAGTACAAAAGATAGGAGTAGCCAGCGAAACGAACGATTAAGCATAGGTTTGCTCCACCTGAAAAGTGTCGAGATAGAAAACCATTTATATTCTAGCATATGCGGCGGACTAGGGGAATACAATCGCACCTGATCATACTACGTACAAATGGAATCAATGGTTGCGCCAATTATGTGTACTCATTGTATCGTGATGACGCTCTTCTATCCTCTCCTAACGATGACGATGTTCTGACATCCGGCTGACGTTCTCATTCGACATTCTGGGAGGGTCCATTTACGGATTCAGTAGATCCAAATTCCACATAAGATGCTTCTCCATACCGTAAAACGGGAAACCTGAATACCGAAAAACGGGAATACAGGTATTCCGGGTAGATTACGCCTTGATATGCGTTTGGGCGGTGTATCCCGGTCTACTGTCCTACTGGCACCCGGTCTACAAACGCATCAACAAGACACATATTGGATCTGCTGAGATTACGGAAAATCAGTTCGAATCATTCTGACGCCATGCCAACGGGATACAATCGATGGCTGAAGACGATCTAGGTTCAGAGCGCTACAAAACGCCTTCAGGCACAAGCCAGACACTTGAACGTCGCCTTGCGGGAGCATGAGAAAGGCTACGGCGCCAATAAAATATGCACGATGCCGGCCAAGCGCACAGCATCATCCCCGATCCAGGCCACGCGCAATCGTTGCGAGATCTGCACCCCATCGCGTAGCGAGCCATCCCATCCGACTGAATCGGCGATCTGGCGCAGACCATATTGATCTTCATACCAACCAGAGAACTCCGCACCTTTTTCGGGAATGATATCATCGAGCATCAGGTGGGTACCTGGAACAGCTTCCCCAACAACAACGTTGTAGGTGGCAGGCAGGCTGTAACGCACGGGCGCATCGGGTACTGAGGGTAGTGCTTTTGGATCGACACCCTCGACGATGATCGTCACGGTTCCGCCCAGGCCGAGGGATTCATCATTGTGCCAGAGCACCCGCTGATTGACGCTAAGTTCGGTCCCTGCCACAGGTGCACCTTGCCATTTGACGCTGTCCGCGCTCTTTTTATATGCGAGTTGGCCATCGATACGTAGTTCGGCGCCTTTTTCCTCGTCCGACCTGATGTATTGCACCCCGGTGCCTGGCATCATCCCACCTACCGGCACAGTCTCCTTGTTTGGGCCGCTGAACGTCATCTGCCCTGCTTCACTGTCACTGCTACCTGGGCTGAGTCCTTGGCAAGCGGCTAGCGCCAGGAGAATCAGGCATGTCACTACCGGTATGAACTTAACACCAAATCTGGCCATCATATCTGCTTCCTTTGGGGGGGGGATGCAAAGGTTGTTTAGTGCTATAGGGACGACTTTCAGGGTGTGTTGGTTCCGGCTTCAGGCACTTCAAATTCGATCTCAGGTTGCGCATGGCCGCTGAGGACCAAATCCAACCACAGTTCCCAATTCTCTGGGGTGGGGGCTGCTTCCAGTCCGAGATCAACCTCGAGGAGGGTGGCAGGCTCTATGCCGGCCTCAGTACCTGAATTAAGTGTCGCCACTGTTTGATCACCCTCGCGCGCCCAGTTCAACTCATTGCGAGCGAAGGCCTCCGCCTGCACCGATTTATCCGCATCAGTCAGCCACTCCAAAATCTGTGCTTTTACGGCCTCTTCTTCTTGTACTCGCGTTGCGACGTATTCTTGCTGGGACTGGACTTTGCTGTTCAGGACAATGCGCCCGCTGTAGCTGATGATAAAGGACAGACACGCCACAATGCTCAGTGCGATGAGGATCTGTCGCACTGTCAATAACTGTCGTTGGGGGAGTGACTGGCGTCCCATAGGTTTTCTCGACGGGGGTGTGCCGTGGGGGCTAGAGAACGAAGTTTTATTGAACTACGCCACTACTACGAATCGGCCGGCCTAGGGTTTTCGGATTTTATCCGATCCTCGTTCCTGGCTACCAAGCGGTGATCAGTGCAGAAAATCCTCGCAAAGCCTGGCGAGGATTTCTTGAATGGAGTGCCGATGGAGGGATTCGAACCCCCACGAGCCAAATGCCCACTGCGCCCTGAACGCAGCGCGTCTGCCAGTTCCGCCACATCGGCCTATCAATTTTTGTTGGTGCGTACTTGAACACCATAACCCGAATTCTACACTACCTTTCTAGATTGTCAAACTCCAATGTGCGGCGCTCAGATAGCGTGACTTTTCTCAGCTGGGTGTACCAGTCTGCAAAGGTGCGGAAGCGTTCAGCCGGTTCGTTGATTCGGCCTACCTCCACATCATTCACGGCTGTAGAGACGCCATAGGTGTAAAGGGGATAGAAAAGCAAAATGGCGGGAAGATCTTGGGAGAAAAGCTTTTGGAATTCGTAGTAGAGATCTCGGCGGTTGTCCCGGTCTGTGGTGATGCGCGCTTGTTCCATGGCGATATCAGCCTGGCGGTTATTCCAGCCGCTATAACTCTGGCCGGGCGGGCTGATCTGGCTGGAATGCCACAGCGGGTAGGGATCAGGATCGCCGATCAGTTCCCAGTTGACCAGGGCAGCCGAGAAGTTACGCGGCACCAAGAAATCACTCACCAGGCCGGTAAAGGAAACGGGCTGTGCGATAGCGCGCACGCCGATCCGGGCCAAATCGCTGGCGATAGCCTGGTTGACCAGCAGCGAGTGGGGTGCATCGTCGCTGAGGAGGATGAACTCCAAGGGTTGACCATCCAGTTCGCGTATGCCATCATTGTCTGTATCTACCCAACCGGCTTGTTCCAACAGTGCCTGAGCTTTTTCCGGGTCATATTCGTAACTGGGTGTGTCGGGGTTATGTGCCCAACTTTCTGGTAGCATGGGGCTATCTGCCAGCATGCCGACGCCGGGGATGACATCTTGCAGCAGGCGCTCTTTGTCGATACCATGGGCGATGGCCTGGCGGATGGTCGGATCGGCCAGGAAGGGGGCATTGGCTGATTCAAGATTAAAAAGAAGGAGAGTAAAGCCGGGCATGGGCGAGGTAAAGAGCTGCAAATCGGTCATTGCCTCGGCCTGGCCTATGTATTCTGGTAAGATGCGGCTGACGCCGTGCACTTCACCCTGTTCAGCTGCCGCCAGAATGCTTTGATAGTCCGGGTAGAATCGGAATTCGAGTGCATCAAGATAGGGGGGTTGTTCGAACTCGCGGGATATCGGTTCCAGCCGTATATGTTGGCTATCGATCTCGGTGACTCGGAAGGGTCCGCTACCGATGGGTTGGGTGTTAAGTTGGGCCCGTGCCAACTCTCGCGGTTTGTAACGCTGCCAGTAATGTTTGGGCAAGACGCCGAACCATCGCACCGTTGTGTAGTCAGGAAATGCAGCGTATGGCTCAGACAGTTGGAAGACAACTGTACGATCATCGATCTTTCTGGCTATCACCGAACGCCAGAGTACGGCCAGGTCGGGCAACACCTGAAGGTCAGGGTCCTGCATCAGTTCGACAGTGAAGATCACATCGTCGGCTGTGAGGCGCAAACCGTCGTGCCAACGGGCGTCGGGCCGCAAAGTGAAGGTGAAGACATCGCTGGCCGGGCTGACCTCCCAGCTTTCGGCCAGGTCTGGCTGTAGTTCCCCGCGCTGGTCGAAGCGTAAGAGACCGTTGAAGATGAGCGCGCAAAGATCCCGGTCCACCTCATTGTACTGGCAGAGAACCGGATTGATGTATTGGGGATTGCCTGCTACCCCTTCCACAAAGACGCCCCCGCGTGCGGGGACGAATTCAGACGTATAAGTGTAAGTTGCGTAGCTAAGCAGGGCGACGACTAGCAACAGGCCCAGGAGGGCCAAAACCGCCTGCCAGCGTACGTGACGACTCAAGGTATCAGCGGGACTTGGGGTCGCAGGCCGTTAGCCGATGACGTAGGCTGCGATGATCGATACGATGAAGAAAAGGGCGGTGACGATGACCGTCGCCTGGTAGATGGTTTTTTCCAGGCCACGGCGCGTGCGGTACACGGTCGTGTCACTACCAAACATGCTGCCCGCGCCACTATTCTGGGTGCCAAGCACGACCAGTACGGTGAGGACAACGCCTATAATGATTTGGGCAATGAGGGTAAATGCTTCCAAGGTTAATATCTCCTCTAGATGGGTCAGCGCACGATTATAGCATTGGTGATGGGAGGGTACAAATATGGGGGTACTTGCAGTGTAGAGCATTGCCACACAGCTGCTGTTGTCAGGATCTTTAAGGTAATAATAACCTTAACAAGCAGAGCAAGTTTTCAAAAAACGGCACGCTCAAACAGCAAGCGGGAAATCCGACACGACCTGTCATCTGCTACCTTGCTACTAACGCTCGCATGGCAATTTGTGAGGTGATGTTTCACCGGCAGGTTAGCGTAATATGACGGCCATCATAGCGATCTGGCGCGCCCTGTGTTAAGCTAACGCTAATCGGTTCGCATGTGATTACGAATCTGTGCGAATTCTCAATGCTCTGCGCGTCAATGCCGACGTTTCGAGAGACTGTGGTCCACTCCTCGTTACCTGCGTGAATTGCGCAGGCGTTTCTTGTATTGTTTTGCGATACAGCAGATACCCTCTGTATCGCAAACGAGGAAATCACAATGGCAGATAAGTCATATAATCCCTTTCATGCCGCCCAAGTGCAGTTCGACCGCGTCGCTGACTTGCTTGAACTGGATGCCCCCGCCCGCGACCTGCTGCGCGTGCCCCTGCGCGAGTATCATTTTAGCGTTCCCGTGCGCATGGATGATGGCAGGATTCGGGTGTTCCGCGGCTTTCGCATCCACCATAACGACGCCCGCGGCCCCGGCAAGGGTGGCGTACGCTTTCATCCCTTGGAAACCATCGACACCGTGCGGGCGATGGCGATGTGGATGAGTTGGAAATGCGCGCTGGTCGATATCCCCCTGGGCGGCAGCAAAGGTGGCGTGGTTTGCGACCCCCACCAGCTTAGTGAGCGGGAATTGGAGGGGATTTGCCGGGGCTGGGTGCGGCAGATCGCCCGCAATGTTGGCCCAACCGTGGATGTGCCCGCACCCGATGTTATGACCAGCCCTCAACACATGCTGTGGATGCTGGACGAATTCGAAGCTCTCCACGGCGGCCATCATCCCGGTTTTGTCACCGGCAAGCCCCTCAATGCCGGCGGCTCGCAGGGGCGCAAAGAAGCCACCGGCTACGGCGTGATCTTCACCGTGCGCGAGGCTTTAAAAGAATTGAACCTGCGAGCGGACAACACCACGGCCAGCGTCCAGGGCTTCGGCAATGTCGCCCAGCACGCCATCCGCCTCTACCTTCAATTGGGTGGGACCGTGACCTGCGTTTCATCCTGGAACCAGACCGAAGAGGCGGCCTTCAGCTATCGCCGGCGTGATGGCATCGATCTGGATGAGTTGCTAGGCATCACCAACGTGTTCGGGGATATCGACACTGATCAGGCCAAAGATTTAGGTTATGAGACTCTGCCCGGAGATGCCTGGATCGAGCAGGAGGTGGATATCCTCATCCCCGCCGCTCTGGAGAACCAGATCACGGCGACGACGGTGGAGCGGATCAGCCCGCGCCTCAAGCTCATCGCCGAAGGGGCCAACGGCCCTACCACCGCCGATGCCGATGCCGTGCTGAACGAGCGCGGAATCTTTATCATACCCGATTTTTTGGCCAACGCCGGTGGCGTCACATGCAGCTATTTCGAGCAGGTGCAGAGCAATATGAACTATTACTGGACGTTGGATGAGGTGTTGGGCAAGCTCGATGTACAGGTGACATCCACCTACATTGCCGTCAGCGAGCTGGCGAGACGTCATAAGCTGCCCATGCGCGACGCCGCCCATGTTATCGCCATCAGTCGCGTGGCCCAAGCCTGCCGCGATCGTGGCTGGGTATGAAGCGTGCGATAGTCTCGAGGCAACACGCAACACCATGATATCCGCTATCCCCCCCTTCACCCGCCGATTTTTCGATCCCGACCAGCGCTTTAACATGATCGGCGGCGGCAGCGCCGGCGGCAAGGCCACGGGATTGGCGCGCGTTTACGAAACCCTGCAACAAGATTTTGACCCCACCGAATTCGCCGAGATCGAGGTCGATGTACCGCGATTGGTCGTGATCGGAACCGATGCCTTCAATGCTTTCATGGTGCGCAACGATTTGCACGCCATCACCCACGACGGCCTGCCCGATGATCATCTCGCCCATATTTTTCAGCAGGCACATTTACCCGTCGAGATCTTGGGCGACCTACGAGCCCTGATCGTCGATGTGCACTCTCCGCTGGCCGTGCGCTCATCCAGCTTGCTGGAGGACGCCCTGCACGAGCCTTTTGCCGGCGTCTACGCCACCAAGATGATCCCCAACAACCAGCCCAGCCCAGATGTCCGCTTCCAGAAACTGGTTGAAGCCATCAAATTTCTTTACGCCTCCACCTTTTTCGGCGCGGCTAAGGACTATCTGAAGGCCACAAGACGGAGGGTCGTGGCAGAGGAAATGGCCGTGATCATCCAGGAAGTGCTGGGGCAACGACATGGCGACCGCTTCTATCCCCACCTCTCCGGCGTTGCCCACTCATACAACTATTACGCCAGGGGTCGGGCCAGACCGGAGGATGGGGTCGTGCACCTGGCCCTGGGACTGGGCAAAACCATCGTCGACGGCGGCGTCAGTTGGATGTACTCGCCCGTCCGACCCCAGGTGAATCCGCCTGTCGGCTCGCCTGCCGAGTTGTTCAAACTCACCCAGACCACGTTTTGGGCCGTGAACATGGGCAAGCCCCCAGCCTACGACCCGATCCGCGAGACCGAATATCTGATTACAGCGGGGTTGGCAGAGGCCGAGCGGGATGGCGTGCTCCGCTATCTTGCCTCGACCTTTGATCCACAATCAGACCGGATCACACCGGGCATGGGCCGACCAGGGCCAAGATTGCTCACTTTCGCGCCGCTGCTGGTGTGGAAAGAAGCCCCGCTCAACCGCCTACTCAAGCGCCTGCTGGCCCTGAGTGAGCAGGCCCACAACGCCCCGGTCGAGATCGAGTTTGCCATGGTCCTGGATGACCCCGGCACGCGCCCGTCCCAAGCCCGTGCCCGGCATCGTTTTGGCTTTCTCCAGGCCCGCCCCATGGTAGTGTCATCCGAACAGGTCGAGATCACCCCTACCGATATGACGGGACAGGCTGTGCTGCTGGCCTCAGACAGCGTCCTGGGTAATGGCATCAACAATAGCATCTGCGACATCGTCTACATCCCACCGGAGCGTTTTGACACTACGTACTGCCGCCGTATCGCCCTGGAATTAGCGCGGGTCAATCGCCGTTTGCTGGCGGAGGGCCTGCCCTATTTGCTCATCGGTTTCGGGCGCTGGGGCAGTTCGGATCCATGGCTGGGCATTCCTGTGGTTTGGGGTCAGGTTTCCGGCGCAAAAGTCATCGTCGAGGCCACACGCCCCGGCTTTACCGTGGAGTTGAGCCAGGGATCGCACTTTTTTCACAACCTCACCAGTTTGCAAGTCAGCTACTTTGCAGTGAACTATAGCAGTCATTTCGCCATTGATTGGGCGTGGTTGGCGGGATTGGCCGGGAGCGAAGAAGGTGAGTTTGTCAATCATGTAGCACTTCCTGAACCGCTGTTGGTCAAGGTGGACGGGCGCAGCGGTCGCGGATGTATTCTCAAGTCAGCAATAGAGGTCGCTGTGTATGAACGCAACTGATCCCTCAATCGATCGCCTTATCGTCAAGCTCAACGAGCGGGCCAAGGAATTGAACTGCATCTACCGCGTCGAGAAAGTCTTCAATTGTCCCGATCAGGCAGTTGCCGATATCTGCCGGGGCTTGTTGAGTGTGATTCCCCCGGGCTGGCAGTATCCTGATATCTGTCAGGTGCTGATCCGTCTGGGCGAAGACATCTACAGCTCGCCCAACTTTGTCGACACACCCTGGGTGCAACGGGCGGCCATTGTCGTGCAGGGCCAGGAGATCGGCATGATCGAGGTCTCGTACCTCGCGCAAACGCCCAACGCCGACGAAGGCCCCTTTTTGCAGGAAGAGCAGGAACTTATCGAAAGCATCGCTGATCGCTTTGCTCGCCATTTGCTCATCCAAAAATTGACAAGGGTGTTCGAGAAGCAGAACAAGACCAGGCAGTGGCAGGTGATCACCGATATGCTCAGGCGCACCAATCCACGCCTGCTCATGGCTGTCACCCGCAAAATGCTCAACATGCTGTGTTGGAGCGGCGTGCCAGAGGCTGAACGCCTGCTGGAAAGCTTCGGCCCAGCCTATCGCAGCGCAGAGAATGCCCTCTTTTCTTCTGCAAATGCTCCCACCCATCACCCTATCTCAGGCGACTTTCTGGATGCGACCAAAGCCATATTGGAGATAGCTGATGACAATCTCAGCGATGAGGAGATCACCGGCAACATCCAGAAATGGATCAGCGAAGATCGCTCAGATATCCTGGCCAATGTCCTCGAAATTCCCGGTGCATCATTGCAAGAAGTGGTGTCGGCCCTGCAACGTTTCCAGCATCTTGTGCCGCGCGGCCTGGAATTATCGCCGCAGCGAGAGACGGCGTTTAAGGTCTCGTTGGGGCGGCGGTTTTTCAGCGACCAGCCCGATTTTATTCGCATCGCCAAGCACTATGTCACGCTAGATGATTACGCCGATCTGGCTCAGCGCCTGATCATACCCTCGGACAGCCACGGCAAACTGGGTGGCAAGGCCGCGGGCATGGTGCTGGCTGAGTCGATCCTGTTGCATGCCTGCGGTGATTACCCAATTTTGCAGGGTATTCGCACACCGCGCACGTGGTATCTGGCCTCGGGCGGCGTTCGACATTTCGTCCATTTCAACAATTTGGAAGACATCCTTGCGCAGAAGTACAAGGAAATCGGCCAGGTGCGCCAGGAATATCCCCACGTGGTGCAGTTGTTCAAGAATTCGCCTATGCCGTCTGATATTTTGCGTGGCCTTGCGGTGGCGCTTGACAGCCTGGGCGATGTCCCCCTGATCGCCCGTAGCTCCAGCCTGCTGGAAGACCGTCTGGGTGCCGCTTTCGCGGGCAAATACAAGAGTGTGTTCATCGCCAACCAGGGCACCAAAGAGGAGCGCCTGGAAGCTCTGGTCGACGCCGTTGCCGAGGTCTATGCCTCCACTTTCGGGCCGGACCCCATCGAATACCGCATCCGCCACCAGCTCACCGACCTGCACGAGGAAATGGGTGTGCTCATTCAGGAGGTGGTAGGGACACGCGTGGGGCAGTACTACCTGCCTGCTTTTGCCGGCGTCGCCTTCAGCAACAACGAATTTCGCTGGTCTCCTCGCATCAAGCGCGAAGATGGTGTGGTACGGCTGGTGCCGGGCCTGGGTACACGCGCCGTCGACCGCGTGGCCAACGACTATCCCCTCTTACTGGCCCCCGGCCGGCCGGGGCTGCGTGTGAATGCCACGCTGGCCGAGAAAGTGCGGTATTCGCCCAAAATGATCGATGTAATCGATCTCAATGCCAACACATTCCAGACCATCGAGATTCAGGAGTTGCTGCGGCAACACGGCCACGACTATCCCCTGCTGCATCAATTGGCGTCTGTGCTGCAGCAGGATCGCTTACAAATGGCCTCGCCCATGGGCCTGGACTCGGCGCGAGACTCACTGGTCGTCACCGGCGAAGGGCTAATCAAACACACACCCTTTGTCGAGCAGATTCACACCATGCTGCAGGTCTTGCAAGAGCGGCTGGAAACGCCCGTAGACATCGAATTCGCCCATGATGGCGAGCATTTCTATCTGCTGCAGTGCCGCCCGCAAACCTATGCCATCGAGAGCGCTCCGGCCACGATCCCCCAGAATCCTGACCCCGCCGACGTACTGTTCTCCACCCATCGTTTTGTCTCGAACGGCACGACCTCAGACATCACCCATGTCGTCTACGTCAACCCACAGCGCTATCAGACGCTTTCCGAACGCGCTGATCTGCTGGCGGTTGGCCGGGTGGTGGGTCAGCTCAATCAGATGTTGCCTCCCCGCCGGTTCACTCTGATCGGGCCGGGGCGCTGGGGTAGCCGAGGCGATATAAAACTGGGCGTCAGTGTCACCTTTTCCGACATCGACAACGCCGCCATGCTCGTAGAAGTTGCCGACAGCAGTGGCGACTTCATGCCTGAACTCTCCTTCGGCACCCACTTTTTCCTGGATCTGGTAGAATCGGCCATTCGCTACCTACCCGTCTATCCCGATGATCCGTTCTCTCACTTCGACGAACGTTTTCTGACCGAATCGGCTAACCTTCTCCCCGACCTGCTGCCCGAATTCGACCATCTTGCCGATGTCGTGCAAGTGATCGACGTGGCCGTGAGTACAGGCGGGCGGTTGCTGCAGATCTACATGAACGCGGATGAGGAGCGCGCCGTTGGCATGTTCACCGCACCGACGACGAGCAAAGAGGCCACAATGTATCAGGATCTTAGCCGGTGAATCCGCCAGCGAGATGTGGCCGCTGACGACTACGCTGGCATCAAGATTGACCCGTATCAATCCCATGGTTGGGTGCTTTGGGGTGGCGCTTGCGCGCGGGCAGGCGATCTCTACGGCGACATCCTCCACTCACGTCGGCAACATCTTTGATCCCGCTTACACGATGGTCTGCAAAGTCTCCAAAAATGTCTTGACAGATATCACCTAATCGTCGCCTTTAGCAAATGTCAGATTCAGACTATAATGAGAAGCTTGATGCTTTGGTGCGCCGTATCAACCCTCGATACAGGCTGCTGCGAACATGGCAACTGACGGGTGGTGTCTCCGCTCAGGTGACAGCGCTTGAGATCGAGCAACCTGATGGTCACAGGCAGAAAATGATCGTCCGCCGCCACGGAGAGGTGGACCGCAAGCAGAATCCACTGATCGCGGCAGGCGAATTCAAGCTCTTGCAATTATTGCGATCCCAAGGATTAGCGGTACCGGAGCCTTATTATCTCGATCAGTCTTGTGAGATATTCTCCATCCCGTACCTTGTCATTGAATACATCAAGGGCGAGACCGATTTTTTCCCAAGCAATTTGGCCGACACTACCTATCAACTAGCCACACACCTGGCCAAGTTTCATCATGTACGTGAGTCGCAGTTTGACCTATCTTTTCTTCCCAAGCAAGGCAATGGTTTTGGCGAACTCCCTGATAAGCTTGACGTATCATTGCACGAAGGACGTATTCGAAAGACATTGACAGCTATGTGGCCCTTAGCTCAGATCAACGAATCGGTATTACGTCATGGCGATTTTTGGCCTGGCAACGTGTTATGGGTAGAGGGTCGGCTCGCTGCCGTAATCGACTGGGAGGATGCCAGTGTAGGAGATCCACTTGCGGATGTTGCAAACAGCAGGCTCGAGATCCTGTGGGCTTTCGGAAAAGATGCCATGCATCGATTCACTGATCACTATCAATCCTGAGAACTCTGGAAAAATCTAAAACGGCTGTTCGCCCCCCTGTATACAGGGGGGGGTTGTTCGTTCGCACCTGTGTAAACGGGGGCAAAAAAACGCTCAAAAAAGTTTTCCAGAGTTCTCAGATCAATCTATGACGGACATCGATCTCACCAATCTCCCTTATTGGGATCTATGTGCTGCTTTGCGTCCCGCCTCGAAAATCGGCCAGTGGGGACTTACCCCGAGCACCGAAAAAGCAATGCGGGGAGAACACAGATGGTTTGTCAATCAGGTATTGGAGAAGTTGATTAACACTGAGTAGCAGTACATCAAACATGACTGAAAGAGGATGACTATGACAGAGGTTACACAACTGACAATGGTAGCGCTGGAAGCTGGTTTGGAAACAATCAGGCAGTCGCCTGTAAACAACGGTAGTTTAGATATGATTGTGCGGCGCCCCAAGATTGGCGAGCGAGAAGTCATTGAGCAGGGGGAACTAGATTTGGTGGAAGGACTGGTGGGGGACAATTGGAAAGCCCGTGGTAGTTCTGGCACGAAAGATGGAAGCGCCCACCCCGAAATGCAGATCACCATGATGAATTCTCGCCTTATTGCCCTGATCGCTCTGAATAAGAAAAGGTGGCAACTGGCCGGTGATCAGCTATACATCGACATGAACCTGAGTGAAGATAATCTGCCCGCCGGTACCCAGATCGCGCTGGGTTCAGCCGTTGTGCAAATAACCCCTGTTCCGCATAGGGGATGTAAACTGTTCGTGGAGCGATTTGGCGTCGATGCGACGAAATTCGTCAATTCTCAAGAGGGAAGAGAGCTGCGATTGCGTGGCGTGAACGCGATAATCGTTCAACCCGGTGCGATTCGGGTTGGCGATCTCGCCACAATCGTCGAAGAATAGTGTCACATGTACCTATCTAGCCGTGCTCAAATAAAGGGATCGTCGTTTGCCAGAAAACTATACTATTGTCGAAGCGACCGTCGCATCGCTAGACGTCTTCATCCTGTTATTGGAAGAAGTCGGCGCCTGGCTTTGGGATCAAGGGGTCAGACAATGGGCGCCGGGCTCATTCACCAAGAACCGTGCAAGGCTCGAACATTTTACTGAACACGGATGCCTGGTGCTG
>PIVW01000431.1 GCA_003353825.1 Chloroflexota bacterium | reverse complement strand
CCACTTACCGGTATCCATCCCCAAGCCGTAGGCGCCTCGGTCGCTGCCGAATGCGCGGGTCAACAGGATGCATACTGGCAGATGCATGACAAGTTATTCGCAGAACAGAATCGCTGGGCGGGCCAGAGTAACGACGTCGAGGCTTACATCGCATTTGCCGACGAACTGGAGCTAGATGTGGAAGTGTTCGCCGCTTGTCAGGAAGATGAAGCTGTGCTAGCGGATGTTTCTGAGGACTTCCAAGAGGGCGTGGCCGCTGGCGTCACCGGTACGCCTGCCTTTTTCATTAACGGCACCTTTATCAGTGGCGCTCAGCCTTTCGAAGTATTTCAGCAGATCATCGAGCAAGCGTTAGCGCAATAAGCTTCAACAGGATTTCGTGTGGTCCTAGAAAAACACGTGTTGCGTATTGCGTGTTACGTGATGGTTGTGCAAACGAACCGCGCCTTTCTACTAGTAGAAGCCACGCAAATTCCGAAAGAGCCCGCAATAATTACCTGTTTGCAAACAACCATAAACAAAGGCGCCTCCACCTGAAAACACAGGGAGGCGCCTTTGTTTATGGTGCACTGATAAAGGGTGCGTGCACTTAATCAGTGGCGATATCCTGCTCGACCAATAACATATCACGACCTTGAATTTCTTTCACTTTAAAACCGAGCTTGCCGCAAATGCGTTTCATGGCGGTGTTGTCGGGTAAGATGGTAGCTGAAACCCGGCGTACGTTTTCTTGCTTGGCGATATTTAAGGAGCGTTCTAACAATGCCGTGCCCATACCCGTGCCTTGGTATTCATCCCGCACCAGTATTCCGAAGTTAGCGTCGTGACCGCCAGGTATTTTGCTCAAACGGGCCACGCCTAAAATTGCGCTTGCTCCAGTCTCTACATCGACACGTTCTGCAATCATTCCCATCTGGCGGTCATAGTCGGTGTGGCATATGTGAGCCAGACGATCGTGTCGAATACGTTGCTCGAGATCTATTGGCTGTTCAAATCGTAAGTAGACGGTATAGTCGGACAAGGTTTCATGGAAATCAACCATCGCCGGCTCATCCTCCGGGCGAATGGGACGAAACGTGAGTATCTCGCCGGTTTTAGGGACTGTCCACTGACTGACGTATTGCGTCGGATAGGGGCGGATTGCTGGTGTTGTGAGATCGTCGATCTCTGTATCAGGTTCGTGAAGTAGGACGCGTCCATCCAAAGCTATCAAACGCTGTGAGGAGGCCAGCAGTGGGTTGATGTCGATTTCCTTGATCCATGGCTGTTCGACCACGAGTTGGCTGAAGCGCACCATCAGCTTCTCCAACTCTATCAGATCTACAGGATCTCGCCCACGCACACCCTTCAAGGCTTCGTAGATCTTGGTCCGTTCCATCATTCTACGGGCCAAAGTCGTGTTCAGTGGGGGCAAGGCCAGGGCGCTATCCTTGTATACCTCGACCATCACGCCTCCGGTGCCAAACAGGAGAACCGGTCCAAATTGCGCGTCAACGCTACTACCGATGATGAGCTCATAGCCTTCGGCCAGATCTAACATAGGTTGAACTGTGACGCCGAGGAAATCCCTGTCGGCGAATCTGGCAGAGACTCGTTCCATCATGTCAGTAAACGCCTTTTCGACTGCGACTGCATCCTCGAGATTGAGACGGACGCCACCTACATCACTTTTGTGCGTGATGGTGTGAGAATGAAGTTTTACGACCACCGGGTAACCGATATCTTCCGCTGCATCTACAGCTTCTTTTACGGTGGTTGCCACCATCGTTTTGATGGTGGGGATGCCGTAGAACGACAAGATTCGCTTCGATTCGTATTCGGTCAAGATTGTGCGTCCAGCCTCGCGTGCCTGTTCGAGTACCTCTTCGGCCTGTAGACGATAGCCCTTGTACTTGCTCGGATTGGTCGACAAAGCCGGCGTCTCGTAGAGTGCACGAAGGTTATCTGAGTAACGCCACATGTAATTGAACAGGCGAACGGCCGTATCGGGATAGGGGTATGTGGGGATGTTTGCCTTGTTAAGCAGTTCTTCGCCAGCACGAATGCTTTCATCACCCATCCAACTTGCCAGCACTGGCTTACCATCGGTGCGAGCCTCTACCCGTTCAGCAAGTTCGCGGGCAGTCTCTGTGGGGTCTGTCATCGCCTGTGGTGTAAGAATGACCAGCAGGCCATCAGCGTTAGGGTCATCAGCAACGGTATCAAGGGTATCGGCATAACGGGCGGGATCGGCGTCCCCCAAGACATCGATGGGATTGTTATGACTCCAGGCAGCGGGCAGGAAGGAGTCAAGCTGTTCCATAGTGCCATCACTGATCGGGGTCAGTTGGCCGCCACCAGTAACGAGCGCATCAGTTGCCAGGACACCGGGGCCACCGGCATTTGTCACGATACTCAGACGGTTGCTCCTGGGACGAGGTTGCTTCGCCAGCACTTCAGCGATATCGAACATCTGCGAGATACGGTCGACTCTGAGAACGCCACATCTGCGGAATGCCGCATCCAGGACATCGTCACTGCCGGCCAGGGACCCAGTATGTGAAGCAGCCGCCTTGGCCGCAGCTTCTGTACGTCCGGCCTTGATCACGATGATCGGTTTTGTAAGCGCCACCTCACGCGCAGCAGAGAGGAAAGTACGGGCGTTCCCTACGGTTTCCATGTAGATGACGATCGCATTCGTGTTTTCATCTTCACCCAAATAGTAAATGAGATCCCCCCAACCAACATCGAGCATTGAACCAATCGAAACGAAATGGCTAAACCCTACGTTCTCTCGATAACTCCAGTCGAGCACAGCGGTACACAGGGCGCCGCTCTGGCTAATAAAACCGATGTTACCGTGGTTGGCCATACTCGCCGCAAAGGTCGCATTCAACCCTGAGGTGGGGCTCATCACCCCCAGGCAGTTAGGGCCAACGACGCGCATATTCCCCCGCTGCGCATGTGCCAGAATCTGTCGTTCCAGTTCGGCGCCTTTCGCGCCAATCTCCTTGAAGCCGGCCGAGATCACGATTGCGCCGGGAATACCGGCATCTGCACAATCGGATATGATCCCTGGTATGGTTCTAGCAGGCGTAACGACAATCGCCAGATCGATAGGATCAGGGATCGACTGGATATCCGCATAAGCTTTGATCCCCAGCACATTCGGACGTTTGGGATTGACCGGATAGATGGTGCCGCCGAAGGGACTGCTGAGTAAATTCCACAATATGGTACGGCCGACACTCCCTTCCCGTTCGGTAGCACCGACCAATGCGACGGTTTTAGGTGAGAAAATAGGATCAAGTGCGTGACGTTCGTATCGAAGAAAGTCGCGCGTGGGATTGCTAAGGATAGGCGTATTAAGGGCCATTGGTTTCCTCGTTCAAGTATGTATTTTTTGGGGGCGTCAGGTGTGTCAATTTGGAAATGTTTTTGGGCGCAACCACATTTACATAAAAGGTCGCTGTCTTTGGCTTCGGCTGAGCTATGCATATTCAGAGGGCGCTCATGAATAGCGCCCTCCAACGAATAAGGTTACTCTTTATTGGACGGATATTCAAGAAATGGTCACCCGAAGTAACTGCAAGATTAAGTCGACGCCGGATCTTCATTGTCTGTTGACATTGTTGTTGCTGGCCTCGATTGTATAGCGTCTCTACTATGTGGTAAAGCCTGTCATCAAGGTGTGACCCTTTCGGCGGGGTGGATCCGATTTCAGGCGTGTTAACGCACAACCCGCTGAATCCTACGTCAGCGGGTTGTGCATAAAGCGTTATTTGCGGTTGAAAGTGGTGATGTCAAATGAATACGATCTGGGCACCTTCAGTCATATCCATGAAGTCACCGGCCGTCACTACGCCCTCGACACCGTCGATGAAGTCGTCTTCGTCTAAGTCCATCATATCGACAGACATTTTGCATCCGTAGAGTCTGGCGCCGGCATCTACCAGCATTTCTATATATTCACTTACTGGTGGTACGTCCAGTTCTTCCATCTTGTCTTTCATCAACTTTGTGGCAAAACTGGTCATGCCAGGTAGCATTCCCATGAAATTGGGAATGCCCAGGTTGTCGTTGCCTTTGTAGCCCATCATCGACATCTTCATGGCCGTATTGCCGACCGGGGCTATTTGCAGACTTTCGACCCGGTTTTTACGGATCATGTCCATGCCCCAGAAGGTGAAGAAGAGGGTGACATCGATGCCGTTGCCCAGGGCGGTCCAGCCCATCACCAGGGCAGGGTAGGCCATATCAAGATCACCTTTCGAGCAGATGAAGGCTACATGTCGTGTATCGTCAGTCATTGGGTTCTTCCTCTAGTATTTTTCAATTTTTTGCGGTTGTTGGTTCTGTAGGCACTTATTAAAAATGATCAACAATTTTGTGCTGATGTTTGTGGCAAGTGGCAAGTTCAACTTTGTCTGTAACCGAACTCGCACCTGCGACCTGCTACTTGTTACCTGACCCAGCGGGGCCTGGTTTTCTCAGCGCAGTCAGGGAACAGTCTTTGGACACTTACTAAACACAACCTTTGGGTTTGTCGAGACCTGCGCTCTTCGAGATTTTTTTGGCTGGGCCTTTGGGGAAGAGTTTGAATAATTCTTTGGTTGTGACACCAGACTGCTTGGAAATACGGCGCAGTGTTGGCGATTCACCTGTGGCCTCGTGATCGGCGCGGGCGAAATTGATGACATCCCAGTGTCGCTCACTCAATTCGGCAATGCCCTCTTCAGCGGCGATGGCCTGTGCGATTTCTGGGGTCCAGTCGTTGGGGTCAAGCAGGAAACCTTCTTCATTTCGGATCACGGGGATGGTTGCAGTAGTCATTCTTTCTCCTGATGTTTGGGGTGATGATAAGGACTTAGGATTGAATAAAACCGGGTACTTAACACCTACGGTAGGACTGCACTTCAACTGGGAGTAGGACACCATCGTTGAATGAGGCGTAAAGCCTCTAGCGATGGCCGCCCTCGTTGCTTGTGGGGCCGCCACTGCGGCGGAGGAACTTTGAAG
>PIVW01000430.1 GCA_003353825.1 Chloroflexota bacterium | reverse complement strand
GGCCGAATAAAGCAGCCTTTTAATATCCGCCGCCTTCTGTTTGCCTTTGGCCAAGAGCCGGCAGGTTTGCCTGTAGACGAAGCCCAAAAGGATGCGGGAAAACTAAGTGCTTGGCTAGACCAGGCCCTAGAGACGACCGATCCGGTAGCGGTCAATCCTGTTGTCGTCTTCACCAACGATAACGCCAAACTCGATATTCAGGATAGCTCCGCCCCAATCATGCACCATAAGCAACTCAAGCAATATCTGCGTGGGCAATTGCGGGGTGGTAGCAGCATGAGTCGCGCGACCATGTCCGGGGCTATCGATGCTCTGGATGCTGAAGCCGAACGGCGTGGGGCGGAGATCGAATAGATCTGAGAATTACTAACCTGAGAGAGCCAGAACCAATCAAAGAATAGACAGGATTAACAAGATTTTCAAAGATATAATCCTGTAAATCCCGTCCAAATTTCTTGCCCATCGTACAAGAACCCGATTGTCTAGGCACTATTCGGCACTTTAGATCAGGAGCCGATGCTCTACATCATACAACCCATACGCAGCCGCCAGGATCTCGACAGGATGGCGGCTGGGGTATCCGCTGCCATGTTCCAATTGCCAGCGGCAGGTTTCAGAATCACACGCCGTCATCTCGACCTTCGCTCCCTGCTCCCGCACATAACTGAAAAGCTCCTCCCCTACATCCATTGCTATCTGGTACTTTTCCACTTTATAGCCATAGGTGCCGGCGATTCCGCAGCAGCGAGCGCGGCTCTCGCGTACATCCAACCCCGGGACAAGCGCCATGATCTCCAATGCTGGTTTACCCACACGATGGGCGCGGCCCTGGCAGGGCGCATGGTAGGGTAACACCATATCCAGGCTGGCAAAGTCGGTAAGCAGTTCCCCGAACTCCAGGCGTTCCCTCAACCACTCGAAGATATCCCACACAGCCATTTTTAACTCGTGCGCCCCCCCTTCGTGCATATCCAGTAAATCAGGGGCTTCTTCCTTTAAGGTCAAGGTGCAACTGGTGCTGGTACCCACGATATCGTAGCCGGCGTCGACATAATCGCATAGCTTGCGAATGTTGTTCTCGTGATAATGACGCGCAGCTCCGAATTCGCCATTGCTGAGCATGGGTAAACCACAGCAATTCTGCGAGGGCACGATCACCTCATAACCGTTGTGCTCCAGCACCGCCACCGCTGCCCGGCCGATATAAGGTTCATAGTACATCGTCGCACAGCCGTGAAAATACACCACTTTCTTTTCAGACTTGAGGCGCCGGTTCGCCGTCCGTTTCATCCAAGCGCCAAAGGTTCCATCATGACTCCAGCGCGGTAGTGGCGCCTCTCGAGCGATACCTATCACCTTTTCGGCAAGGACGCGACTGGCCAGGTTGTGCAAGCCGAAATTGGCCAGAGATGGAGCGATGCTGCCCACTTTGCCGAGCAGTTCGTTCCGTCCCAATAGGCGATTTCGTATAGGAATGCCGTTTTCGCTGGCGATCTGCGCCCTGGCCCTCGCATTCATTTCTGCGATTTTGACACCTGTGGGGCAGACTTCGTTACACACCCTGCAACCTGAGCAGTAATCGACGGAATGGTCGGGCGTCCGGGGTTGTCCATTCTCACGAAATCGCTGCGCCTGCGGACCTGCGTACTTGGGGCCGGGGAACCGATCTGTGACCGCGGAGACAGGGCAGTGGCTGGTGCAGATATTGCACTTGATGCATTCGTCGAGGGAAGGGCCGACAGACAGCCAGGATTCGGTGAGCATAAAACGTGTTACGTGACTTGAGTCAGAGTTGAGATGATCTGCCGGGATGCAGCCATCGCGGTCGTTATCGCAATACCTTCCAGGCTGCGTTCGCGGATGGGGTCGCTACCTGCGAGAGCGCCACCACAAACCCACAGGTTGTCGAAGAGAGGTTGACCGGAGTCAGAGACCGGCTGGAAGTGGCGGTTGACGGCAATACCCCCTTGGAACACGGGCTGACCCGCGGGATCCAAAAACCTGGGACGAAACCAATCGCTTCGCACTTGGGGTATAGTGAGAGGGAGATCAAAAATCGTTTCCCACACACGGCCGTTGGCGTCGCTGTCAAAACCCCCGCCAAGGAGACCTCCGCTAGCGAGCAAGATGTGGCGAGCGCGGTGTTTGAGGGGGCGGGCGCTGGTGGCGGTTGATACGGAGGTTAGGGATTGGAGACTAGAGATTGGAGATTGGCGGACACTGAAATCGATCGCTTCCATGCCGATTTCGACGCGCACGTTCTGTTGTTCGAGATAGCGACGCAGGGCCGTGGTCAAGCGAATGCCCGGGACCGAAGGGGGTAAGGTGGGGATCTCGAAAACTGGCGCATCTACCTGTTTTTGGAGATAGGCTAGAGCAGCAGTATGGTTTTCCAGGCCCAAAATGGCAGGGAGTCCAACCCGTTCGCCTGACTCTAGCACTTGCCTTAGTCCAGCCGCCAACCGCTGCATACGTTTTTCATCATCCAGAGCCCGGGCCAATTGTACGGTGTTGAAGTCGTGCCGGCCGCTGATAAGCTGGATGGGCAGGAAGGCAGCGCGGGCGCTGTGTCCCAGCTTGTTCAGATTCTCGGCGATGAGTGTGGGATAGAAATCGCGAAACCCACTGAAACCGACGATCAACATGGGTTCAGCGCGGCTGAGGTCGCCGGACAGTTGGGCGCTTGGCGCCAGATACACCGGTCGGGCAGCGCCGATGGGTGAAGGCAGCGACAGGTTCTCGCCAGATCGGGAAGAACCCGCGTAAGGTAGTTCGATTTCAATGGAGAGATTGGCAAATCTCTGCATTGCCGTATCCAATATTTTGGAACCCAGGCGCGTATAGGGATGGTCGGGTCGGGTTGCCGCCAACTGTGACAACCTTGCCAGAGGGGCGTCTACTGGCTCGCTGGCTCGCTCGGGTAGATAACCAAGAACGTCCACCGTGCCCGTACTCCAATACATCGCGCCCATCCCTTTGGCGATAACCTTCACACGTAACCCATGGTTCGCGGCCGTTACAGCTGCCATGAGTCCTGACAGGCCTGCGCCAATGACTAAGAGATCAACCGTCATAACGTCCCCAAGTACGCTTCCATTGCCGTGTCATCACTGCCTGAATCCTGACACTCATGGCAGTGGCTCCGTTTCCGCATTTTCATCTGGCGTCGACTCGGCCGACTCGAACTTGTAAAAATCGCTGAGAGGGCTACTCATCTCAGCATCAGGCAAATGGTCGGCATTCATCAAACTGAGATAGATCAGTTCATCCAGACGCTCTTGCTTCAACTGCCTGCCCCACAGAATTGGCGTCACACCCTTCCATCGCTCTTGTAAGAAATCTCGTAGCAGTAGATTGGAATTGAGGGTGGGTACTTGGAGCTTGGAGCTTGAAGCCCTGGTATCTGCATTATGGGTGGGTGACTGCAAATAGGCAGTATCCCACATCGAAGCCGCCGCCATCTGCTCCCCGACCTCCGCCCCTCGATCTCCGGCCTCATGCAATATCCTCACCGCCAGATAGGTGCAAAATCCCCCCTGACAGGGCCCCATGCCCAAACGAACATCGCGGCGTAAGTCATCCAGGGTGATGGTTGGGTTCTGTCTGGCTGCATTTTCCAGCATGGCCCGGGTGACCAGTTCGCACTCACAGACCAAGTCTCCCTGCAATTGATTATCCTCGATTTCGTGTAGTCGATGGCCTAACCAATAGAAACCCTGTTCGATCCCGGGCACAGCCGTGTGTGTGGTGTCGCACGGATTGCGTTCGCCCAGATATTTGCAAGCTGTATCCAACGTCTTTTCCGCCATCAGGCGGAAGGTCGTCCATTTGCCGCCGGTGATGGTGATCAGACCGCCGATGCTATCTCGTTGTTGGTGGTCGAGTAAAGTAAACTGGCGGGTGGCATCGCGGCTGGCGCCACCATGCCCCTCGTGGTAGAGGGGTCGCACCCCGGCCCAGGCGCGAACAACGCGTGCCCTACTAAGCCCCGGCACCAGCTTATCTCCCTCATCCAGCATAAACTGCACTTCCCAGGGCTCAATACGCAGGTTTTCGGGATCGGTAACCCGCTCGTCTGTGGTGCCGATCACTGACACCGTGTGGATGGGTACGAGGATATCGCCATCAGAGGGCATTTTGCAGCGGTTGATAACCGTATTGACCAGACGATGGTTCATAGCCACCATGGTGCCTTTGCCGGGGATGATCTCGACCGAAATGTTGGCCATATTTGCAATCTGTCCTGCCCAGGCGCCGGAAGCGTTGATGGTCATCTGTGCGCGGATCTCTAGATCTTGGCCGCGGGCAACATCACGCACTTCTGCTCCTACAACCTGCCGTTCCTGCTCCCCACCAGTGCTGATTAGCCCCACCACCTCGTGATAAGTGAGAATCTGTGCGCCTGTCTGACGAGCCGCTTGGGCCGTTACGTGTGTGGCAAGAAAACTGTCGGCCGCACCATCAGGCACCTCGAACACACGGCTGATGCGGGGATTGAGAAGTGGTTCCCTGCGTAGCGCTTCGGCAACGGAGATCTCCTGGCGGGGCACGCCGGTCGATTCACAAGCGTTGATAAAAAGGTCGGGATACTCACCTTCATCTTCTGGTGTTACCACAAAGAAACCTGAAGTCTCTTCAAGACAATGTGCATGTGTTTTGCGCAAGATGCGGTTTTCGGTAATACACTCGCGCGCACTTTGCGGGTCTTTGACCACATAGCGGCCACCACTGTGCAGCAGGCCATGATAACGGCCGGTGGTGCCGTGGGTCAGGTCCCGTTTTTCGACCAACACGACATCGAACCCGCGCAGCGCCGCATCCCAGGCAATACCCGTGCCTGTCGCCCCGCCACCAATCACCAGGATCTCTGTGTCAATGTATCTCATAAATAGGGTGGGCTGCTTACAACCGCTCCGAGAATAAAGACGCCTCGGGCTTATTCAGCAAAAGAACGATCCAGTTCAATCCAAAAGATGCTTTTCCGACCATGGCATGTATATTT
>PIVW01000429.1 GCA_003353825.1 Chloroflexota bacterium | reverse complement strand
GTCGCCTTTGCGATGCCGTTGTCAGTCGGTACTGCAATTTTGTTGTCATAATCGAATCGTACCACACTGTATCTCTTGCGCAAAGTGTCCCTGATTAATACACTTCTTCCGAAAAAGGCGTCTACGCTGGTCTTATTTCTTGTGCCATAATCCTATTCAATCATCTTCACATTTGAGTATCATTTGCTGAACGCTAGAAATTGATTAGCATCCAACTGCGAGGGATTTGGCTTACCCCCTGAACGCGTACCTTATTCGATTGCCTTCCCCCTAGGCTTGTAAACAAGCGCCGGGCGCAGATCCGCAGCCAACTCGCCCAAGCGCTTGAACGTTACCTCATCTAAATCGATGTGCAGCACTTCGGCTATCACTTGTGTCCAGCCTTGCAGGAAATAGAGCCAGCCATCTTCGACAAGGATATTGCGGCTTTCCTGCTGGGCCATGGCTTGATGCCAGAAATCCAATTCACCCCGATAGTTAATCTCCCAAGCTACACTGTTGCGTGGAAATAACCCCGAGTTAGTCAGCGGTGAACCTGGTGTATCCTTTCCCATGCCCGTGGCGTTGACAACGACACTTCCTTCTGGAAGAGCCGCCATGATCTGGTCATTGAGATCAGAGTTAGCGCTCTGGATGAACTTGAATTCGATATCGGTTTCCAGGCTCTCCACCATGGCTTGCATGTTCTGCAACCGGCCCAGCGAGCGATTGGTGACAACCATCTTCTGGGGGCGGTCGGCGGAATCCTGTTTGTCGATCAAGTGTAGGGCAATCGCTTTACCCGAGCCCCCTGCCCCGAAGCAGAGCACATGGCCCCCTGTTCGACTGAAATAGCCTTCACCCAACACCGCATCAAGGCTCAATCCAGAGGTCAGCGGATCTTTGGCGTGGCCCCACAGCTTGTCTTGCTGCTTAGAGATACTCGACACCTCGCCAGTGAGCATAGCCGACGAATGCAGTTCATCGAACATGTCCCGCGCCGCTTCCAACAGGTCTATCTTGTGGGTTGTGACCAATGCTCCCAGTGACAACTGGTCGTATTTGATCTGCGCCACACTGGCTCTGTACGCGTCCGGCTCATCATGAATGGCATGGTCGATACCCTCTATGATGACGTCCTCCCGCCCTAGCGCTTCCATCCAGCGCGGAAACACATTCATGATCGATGATTTCGATGTAGTGACGCCGATGAAATAGAAAGTCGGTACCTGTTTGTTTACGATGTCGTATGTGGACATGATCTGCTTCCCTTGGTTTGAGACTTAAACGATTTTGTTAGGCGGTTCCTTGCCGTCCAGCACGGCCAGACACGCGTGCAACGCTCCCCAACCCATGGCATTGGTGGCGCCGTCGGTATGGGCGCCGGTGTGGGGCGTAGCGACTACTTGCGGTAAGGCGAGGAGGGGGTTGTCGGCGCCGGGTGGTTCAACAGAAAAGGTATCCAGTGCCGCGCCTTGGAGATGCCCGTTCCGTAATGCTTGCAGCAGGTCTGATTCGACGATCAATTCACCACGCGCCGTGTTGATCAGAAAGGAGCCGGGTTTCATGCTGGCCAGGAACCTGGCGTTGACCATGCCGCGGGTTTCGGGCAAGCTTGGAAGGTGGAGTGACAGAAAATCTGATTGGCGGATTACTTGTTCACGAGTTCGCAGTTGTACGCTAAGTTCTTCTGCGGAGACTTGATCGGGATAGGGATCGTAAGCGATTACGTGACAGTCGAATCCTTGCAAACGTTTGGCTGTGTTTTTGCCAATGGCGCCGAAACCCAGCAGGCCAATCGTCTTGCTTTGCAATGAACTGCCGCTCATTCGGGGCCAGCCACCGGCCTTGGTTTCTATATTTGCGAGGGGGATCATTCTCGCCAGCGCCAGCATCAGGGCAACGGCCAGTTCCGCCACAGATACGGTGTTCGCTCCTGGTGTATTCGTGACCACAATGCCATGTTTGCGAGCGGCCCTCAAATCGACCCGATCTACGCCGGCGCCGTAACGAGCGATAACTTGTACCTTGTCGGCAGTGGCGATGGCTTCTGCATCAATTGAATCTAGCCCGGCGATGTATGCATCGATGCCGGGGAGCAGCGTTTGCAGTTGTTCAGAACTGAGGGGCTTGCCGCTGGTATTGTAAATCACTTGGCCGACTGCCTGCTCCAATTCCGAGATTAGAGCCGGGTCGTTTCGCCCATAGGAGGTTGGTGTGACCAGAACACGGCATTCGTTTAGTGGTTTCATCAGCCGTTTGTGTGCGACCAACGAGGATTGTCGATGATCTGCGGCCGCCCGCTTCGCTCCACCACGAGCTTGCGAAAGCCTTTCTCTTCGATTGTGCCGTAGTCATGTCCGGCATGGCCTGGATAAATGAAGTACATCACCAAGTCCTCTGTGGAACTGGCGTTTACAGAACGGTGCCCCCAGCGGGGCAGAATATACAACACACGCCCCGGGTACAGTTCTTCAACCGCCCAGTCACCCTCTGGCGTTTCCATGACCATGTATCCGAAGCCTTGATGAGTGTAGTAGATCTCAGCTGTGTCGAGCACAGAGTGGTAGTGCCCTTTGGTCATAAAGTATTCAGTACCAACCTTGCCCGGGTGTACAACTGACACGCCTGACATGAGTTCTCCAGATATTTCAGGCCGCAGTATTTCGTAGACCTCATACAGCAACACATCGCCCTTGGCTAGCATCTGCTCATAGGCCTCTTGGTCAACATACTGGCATTTCATAGAACTCAGGGTTCTTTTGATGTGGTTGTCGTACGATGAAGGCCGGTAGTCTGGTTTGTCTAGTTGATAACAGAAGGGTGTCGTTTGCATATTTTGGTTCACTTTGCGATCTATAGAAAAGTATAATGGTAGACAAATAACAAGTAGATAAGTTAGTCGATTCGTTTGTTCTGCCGTGGTACTCAGGCAGCCAAACGTGTGGCAATGTTTGTGCCCATCAAGGCATTAATCGTCGAATCGTTTGCTCTCATTTCTTTCAGTTGTTTGTGTAATGTGATAGCAAATCCGGCCGGGCCTGGCTCATGCCACATGCTCAACTCCGCCATATCGCTGGCCAGGGCTATGTGATCGCCACATCCAGCTTCCAACATGCGCATGAGCAGTGGCCAGACATTCTGGTTAGGATGGTATTTTGGACGGAAGAAGGTGTCGTATTCGAGCATGACGCCGGCTTGCGCCAGCTCACGATGCAACTCGAAATCAGGGCGCTTGTCCATATGGCAAAAAACCAGACGCTTGGGAGAGACGCCCCGGTCTAGAAAAAATGGCAGGATTGCTTCAACGGCAGCACCTTTTTCAGTATGCATTTCGATAGCCAGCCCACTTGATCGACAAGCTTCGGCTGCAGCCTCGAACAAGGGGTATAGCGATGGATCGAATTCTGCTTCTGCAGCTATCTTTATGAATCCGGGATAAACCAGTTGCTGCCCCTGGCGGGTTTCGGTGAGACCTTGCTCGATTTCGGAAAGAAAATAAGCATTTGCCTGCTCCGCTGTCATGTCCCATATCGCAGCATCAAGAGTGTAATAACGGTGGAGATGGAAGCCCGTACAGGCCACGATGTGCACACCGCTGCTCTTCGATAGCTCAAAAAGCTTGATGGCGTTGCGGCCGCAAGCACCTGGCTGGCAATCGATAATGGCGCCGCCGCCAAATTCAACATATGTTGACAACCTTGTGCCAAGTAGCCGCCCATCTGCTAACACCGGCGCCTTGGTACAATTGCCTTTAACCTGATCAATCCACACGTGGCTATGTGCGTCAGCCAATCCCAGTGATTTAGGTGTAATGGGGCCAAGCACGGTTATAATGCTGGGCGATGGTTCAGTTGTCATACTTGTGCTCAATCCAAGGGCCGCAGAATCGTGTCGATCTCCGTGAGCATGTCCTCCGATAGCTGCCAGGAGACGCTCTCGATATTTTGCTGCACTTGCTCTGCTGTTTGCGCTCCACAGATGATCGAAGTCACCGCAGGGTGTGCGATCAACCAGTTGATAGCGACTTGGTGCAGTGGTTTGCCGATCTGTTGGGCGAAACTGACCAAACGTTTTCTCTTTTCGAAGTAGTTTTGGAAAAGTTCGCCCCTCAGTTTGGGGTTATTCGAGCGGATGTCATATTCATCGAAGTTGTCACTAGCTTGGAAGGAGTCGGCCAACAATCCCTGGAATAAGGGACTGTATGGCAAGAATGCCAGGCCATAGTCTTCGCACAGCGGTAGAATCTCACGTTCTGTGCGGTAGTCCAGGGGGATGCTATGATAGGAGTCGGGATTGCGTTCCAACATGTTGTATAGCCCCTGATAAGATGCCACATGGCCAAGTTCCATTGCCTTGAACGTTAGGCCGAGTGAAAAGTTAGAGACGCCATAATAGCGGATCTTGCCCATATGACGGATTTGTTCCAACGCCGAGATCGTCTCCTCGATTGGTGTGTCGGGATCAGGCCAATGCAGTTGGTAGAGATCGATGTAGTCGGTCTGAAGTCTGCGCAAACTGTCATCGATCTCAACGTGCATCGACTCGGCTGTGAGATTGTTGCTGATCCGACCCCGATCATCCCACAGCAAGCCGCACTTTGATCCGATCATCACCTGCTGGCGCCGACCTTTTAGCGCTTCTCCCAACACCTCTTCGGCGTGACCCAACCCATAAACAGGGGCGACATCGAAGAAATTGACGCCCAGGTCGACAGCTCGTTGCATAGCCTTCATTGAATCCAGATCGTTGGTGTCGTTCCACTCACCGCCGCTGGCCCAGCAGCCAAATCCTACCACCGAAAAGGGTTCATCAATTCGCGATACTTTCTTTATCTGCATGATTTCTCCTGGGTTACGGTGCGTGTCGCATACATATGCGCTTTGTAAATCCAGAGTCTTCTTTCGAATAACAACGTGAAACGTAAAACGTGAGGATTTAGGCGTGAAATCATCACGCAACACGCAACACGCAACACGCAACACGCAACACGCAACACGCAACACGCAACACGCAACACGCAACACGCAAC
>PIVW01000428.1 GCA_003353825.1 Chloroflexota bacterium | reverse complement strand
TTCAAAGTTCCTCCGCCGCAGTGGCGGCCCCACAAGCAACGAGGGCGGCCATCGCTAGAGGCTTTACGCCTCATTCAACGATGGTGTCCTACTCCCAGTTGAAGTGCAGTCCTACCATAAGGAGTATGTCCTAAATAAATTCATTATAAAAACCCTAGATATTGAAGAAGTAAAAAACATACAAAAAAATGCAAGAAACTGTCTATACATGAAATTTGCTGATCATGATTTTCGATTCCTAAGGCTGAACCAACGATATGTTGGCAGTTTCTACACTAATTTGCCCCTCGTGAATATGATTTACAGAATGCTATCCGACGATCTGTTACTACATTATAAATTCGACATCACCCATTATTAAAGCATCTGCCAACAGTCCCTCCTATTATAATTGCGGTTGCAAGATCCGATGTCTAGTATACAGCGGATGTGTAAAACAAGTAAAGCAGCATACCCAATCACTGACAGTAACATCAAAGGGGCTATAAAATTAGCATCGATGACGACATTTACAATTCACCCTTGAGAACATCATCGTGATCTTGCATTCTCTCATCTCGAGCATCTTCAAGAAAGTCGGATGCCAAAACCCCGTGTTCTGACCGAATACTATGTCGTAGCTTCGATAAGTTTTCAATAGCTTTCAGCCGACGTTGTTCTTGGGCTTGTTCGGTAACATCCATCAAGTACTGACGCACGATGTCTCGCACCAATGCGGAGAGACTGGTTCCTTGTTCTATGGCTAGTGTGGTAAGAGCCTGATGTTGTTCGGATTCTAGTAATATCTGTGCGTGATGTAGATCGCTCATTGTTCACCTCACGCTATGAATATACGCGCAAACATGTGTGCAAATCAATTGGCAGCGCCCGTAGTAGAGCGCTGCCAATCTATAGCGTCTATCGACTTAACCCATTCGCTCGCTCCACCACCGTCACGAATTCGGCCACATCGGCATCTCCGGCCAATTGCTCTTGCACCTGTTCAGCTAAAGCCAGCACATCGGCTAGATTGCCCTCCTGCGCCCAGTAGCTTTCGCGCAGGATCTCGGCGAATTCGGCCACGGCCGCGTCGAGTTGGAAATGGGGGGTCGTCATCTCAAGGTCGGGAGAGAAACCGGCGCGGGAGATAGACTGGCTGTTCTCGACCACTTCCCCAGTATCAGGGTCGAGGAAGCGGATGTATAGGGTAGCGGCAGCATCCTCTTCGTTTACGACGTCGTCCTGGAACTTGAGTTCATACAGGGCTGTCACACTGTGGCCCGCCCCCACCTCGCCTGCGTCCACGTCATCATTGCGGAAATCGTCATCATCCACCCGGCGGTTTTCGTACCCCAAAAGCCGGTAGCTTCGCACCACATCGGGATTGAAATCTACCTGAATCTTGGCATCCTTGGCAATAACCTGCAACAAACCGGTGAGATTTTCCACGAATACGCGGTGCGCCTGGTCGAGGGTGTCTACATAGTAGTAATTGCCATCGCCGTCGTTGGCCAGTTGCTCCATGAGCACATCATTGTAGTTGCCCATGCCAAAACCCACGGACGAGAGAGTAATGCCGTCTGCAACAAAACCGCGCACCTTGGCCAGGATCGAGTCGGGACCGGTGTTTCCCACATTAGCCACACCGTCGGATAGGAGGATGAGACGGGTGATGCGGTCGGGCTGCAAGTGTGGGGCCGCCATCTGGTAGGCCAGCAACAGTCCTTCCTCGGCATTGGTAGCGCCCTCGCTGCGTAAGCTGTCGATGGCGCTGAGGATGCGGTCCTGATTGGCAGCAGAGGTAGGTTCCATCACCACACGGCCCTGAGAGCCATAGATAACGATGCCGACTTCATCGCTGGGGCGTAGCTCATCCACCAGCAAGCGCAACGATTTTTTGACTAAACCCAACCTGTTTTCTTGATCCATAGAGCCGGAGACATCTATCACGAAGATCAGGGTGGCATCTTTGCGGTTTTCATCATTGATGTGCTTGCCTTGCAGGCCCACACGCATCAACCAGTGTTTGTCATTGCCGAAGGGTGAGGGCGCGCCCTCCAAATGAATGGCAAATACCTGGTCGCCGGGCGACTCATAAGCCTGGTCGAAGTAATTGATGAACTCTTCGACCCGCACCGAGTCGGGCTCAGGCAGATTGCCGTCGTTCAGATAGCGGCGGGCAACGGTATACGAGGCCGTGTCCACATCCATGGCGAAAGTGGACAGATGGTCATCCTCCGTGTCGACGAAAGGATTGACGCCATAGTTCTTGAAAAAGGTGGCGTCGTAGGCAGCATCATTGACTGTGCTGGAACCGCCTGTAGAGAATACATCACCAGACAGCCCACTGATCGGCTCCAGAGGGGCAGCGCTGAGACTGCTCAAGGCACTTTCGCTTTCGACCGCAATAGTTGCGTAAACACGTTGCTCTTCGGCTGCAGGTTCGGCTGCAGGTTCGGCTGCGGATTGGGGTGCGGCGAAAGGCGCGCATGAGGATAGCAGTAGTGTCAACAGCAGAACACAGCAAAGAGTGTGTCTGTAAGGGGCATGGCGTTTCATTTTATCTTCTCCTTTGATCAAAATGGCCCTGTTATTCATGGCCGTCTAGCGGACGATTGAGCGACATAATTATCCCGGCAGACCAAAAAGCCGGCGTAACCAATCAAGGAATCCAGTTCCCTGAGATGGGTCAGGGGTTCGAGGGGCAGCGGGGGTGGGGGTTGGCAATGGCGATACCGCAGGGGATACCTCACCGTTTACTGTATGGCCGGTGATGCGATAGGTGGTGTCATCGATCACCAGAACCAGTTCGGGTGAAATGGCCAGCCATCGGGCCACGTCCGGTTCAGCGGCCAGTTCAAAATAGGCGTCGCTGCCGAACTGCACTGGCTGCATCGGCATAGATGCTTTGTAGGCATGGTCCACCCACAATTCGGCTAGAGCGCCGTCAGGCTGGGTGACCATCCCCTGGAAGCTGAACGATTTGCCCCCTACATAACGGGTACCCTGCTTTTCGATGGCGCGATCTGCTTCTCGTAAGGCAGAGCGGGCTTCACTGCTACTGACAGCACGTTCACCGCTGGCCGGTTCTGCCGCCATCATCTCAACCTCGACTGTTACCACAACCTCCTTGGGCGCCTCAGCAGCTGGCGCGGCTGCACCGTCGAAGCCGCCAATACCAGGGGCAGGCGTTGCACGCACTCGCGGTTCAATGGCTATCTGGTCCCTAAATTCAGGTTCCAGCACCAGGTAACTCGTATAGGGTGTGACAATGCCGTAGGTGGTGCTAAGATCGACAATGGTATCGATCAGTTCGTCGTTCGGCCCCTGACGTCGTACTTGATCCAACAGTGCGCCGATCTTGCGCGTGGCCCACAAGCGAGCGACCAACGGTTCACCGCCGGCGGAGACGAGACGCTGATCTGGATAGCTGTAGCTTCGTTCCTGGCCATTGACATACCCGCGCAAAGTGACGGCAGTATCCCCACCCTGGCGATAGCGCCCTGCCACCACCAACTGCTCACCTGCAAAAAGATCAGGCAAGGGATAAGGATAGGTATCGTCCACACGCATGCCGGGTAGTTCGATAGAAACGTTGGCAAGAACCGGTGTGCTGATCTGGTCGTAAAAATCTCCTAAGGCCTCGTCGATCCTTTCATCCGGCTTGACATAGCTGCTTCTACCGCCCAATTCGCTGCTGAGGGTGTCCAACAGATCTGTGTCGACATCATAACCAACGCCAAAGGTGAATAACCTGACAGAACGTTTGGGGGTATTGAGAAGGGCATTGGCCACAATGCGATCTGATTCGGTCACACCTTGTGTGGGCAGGCCATCGGTCATAAAGAGTATGTAGGCCGGGCGTGGGATGTTACCCTTGCCTTGTAACTGACCCAAAGCCTCCAGAATAGCCCGATTGATATCGGTGGAACCCGCCGCCTTAAGTGAGTCGATAAAACGATGGGCCGAGGCCGGGCCTTCGGAAGTGCCTTTTTGCAGCTGTTCTTCCCACAATTTCACGCCTGTGCTAAATCCAATCATATTGAAGCGATCGCCAGGATTCAGATTGTCGACCAGGAAATGAGCAGCCTGTTTCGCCTGAGCCAGCTTCGTCCCTTCCATCGAGCCAGAGATATCCATCACTAAAATGAGGTCGCGTTGAACGACTTCATCCACTGCTACATCGATGCCGGGCGAGGCCAGCAGCAGAAAAAAGCCATCTTCACCACTGGGTTTATAGCTGAGCAGGTTTAAGCCAATCGCCTCTTTCGAGACACCGAAATAGAGATCGAAATCACGCTCCGGCTGTACATTCGAAACCTCAAACCCCACCAGGGCCGCATCATCACCGATGCGATCGATGCTGACGTTATGGCTGGGGCTGTAAAGAGTGCGTAAGCCGGGTTGATTACGTAATTCAACTCGTATAGCCAGGCTTTGTACCGGTGCGGTCGCATATTGGCGAGTTTGCAAGGGGTAGCGGAAGTTGTAGAGTCCCCCCTGCAGATCTAGCACTTGCGTGTATGTCAGTTCCAGTTTTCGCGTCTCACCGGGTGGGATAGGGAAGACACTGGTCTGAAACAGATTATGGCCGAGGTATTCCAGCAGGGCAGGATCACGGCGTTGGCGCACAATGTTCTCATAGATACGGCGCGCTCGCTCGCTATCCATCACTTCACCTTCTAGCACTTGCCCATCCACTGTCATCTGAAAGTCTCCAACAGCGGCGTTTTTGGGCAAGGGGAAGATATAGGTTCCTTCGATCTGCGAATCAGCCAGATTGCGAAAAATCTGCGTGACATGCACGGTGGCAACTTCGGACGACAACTGGCCGTCATCGGCCCGGTAGGTGAAGCTGTCGGGGCCGGCATAGTCGGCGTCGGGAGCGTAGCGATACGAGCCGTCCGGTTCGATGGGCACGGACCCGAGCACGGTCTTGGTTTCAAATCCACCCATGCCAACCCAGATGTTGCAGGGCGATGTGTGCACGTGGCGTTCGTGGGCCTCGACCACGCGGAGATGCCGGGCCTGGCCTC
>PIVW01000035.1 GCA_003353825.1 Chloroflexota bacterium | reverse complement strand
CTTCGCGTGACGATCACGAATTTCCGTTGATGATTCCCCCACACCTAGTGGCTGGTTGTGTCAAGCGCCTAGATATAGTGTGGGAAAAATCCGTACCACGCGAAATCCCAGAGAACCTAGACAAGAAAGGGTTTGAACGGGGTGCATGATGCGTGATGTCAGGATGGTCAGTTTGTCAACATTTTTCTTGCAGATATGCCATCCAATATCCGATTTCTAAAAGAACATATTTTAGGACTCGACAAACACGCAACACGTCACTCGTCACACAAGCCCGGCTGTTTCATCAAGCCCGAACATAATATTCATATTCTGCACTGCTTGCCCGCTCGCGCCTTTGAGCAAGTTGTCCTCACTGGCGGTGACAATGTATTGGCCGGGACGAGGCAAGGGCGTGAGGGCGATGGCACAGCGGTTGCTGTGGGTGGTGTGTTTGAGCGTTGCGACCGCGCCGGCGGGCAGCAGGTGAATGAAGGGCTCATCGCCGTAAGCGTTAGCATAAAGGTGGCGTAGTATTTGTTCATCCAGTGTCTTATCTACATCGACATATATCGTTGAAAGAATGCCCCGGTTGACCGGCAACAGATGTGGGGAAAAGGTTATCTGTAAATTGGGTACATGGGCACCCAAAATCAACTCCATCTCAGCGATATGGCGATGGGCATAGCCGATGCTGTAGGGTCTCAAGTTCTAGTTGGCTTCGACGTAATGGCTGTTCAAGCGCAATTTACGCCCGGCGCCAGAGACCCCGGATTTTGAGTCAACGATAATGCCCGGTTTCAGCACCCCTGCCTGAGCCAAGGGCCACAGCCCGAGATTGACTGACGTGGGATAGCAGCCGGGATTGCCCACAAGACCGGCACTCACAATCTGCTCGCGCTTGACCTCGCAAAGCCCGTAGACCGCTTCTTTTAACAGATCTGTCTGCGTATGTTTTTGGCCATACCATTGTTCATAAATATTCGCATCCGGCAGCCTGTAGTCGGCGGAAAGATCGATAGCGCGGACACCCTCTGATCTCACCCAGGCAACCGCTTCCATCGAGGCCACATGAGGCAGGCATAAGAACACGACATCTACATCACTCAGAGATGCATCTGCCATCTTGATGAGCAATGTATCATCAGGCGTGGGATAGAGATCGCTCAAACGTTTTCCCGCCGAAGATTCGGATGTCAGCCAGGCAATGGAGGCGTGGGGATGCCGCTGGATAATCTGGACAAGTTCGTAACCGGTGTAGCCGGTGGCGCCGATGATGCCGATGTGAAGGTTCATATTAAACTGGCTGTCAATAAAAATTGTGTTGTGCGGTACGTGTTGCGTTTGGATGAAGTGGGTGTTACCGTAACCTGCGACTTGCGACCTGTCGCTTCTTCCCAACAAAAAAGCCCTCCGGTCGGAGAGCCTGGTTGGGTCAATCAGCGCTGATGCGTGCCCGCGTCCAGGGGTCCAAACCGGCTAGGCCGGGAGGTTGATTGGGCGCCTGAATCGAGGAAATGGGTGCTGCATAATGCGGCGAAGGATAGCATGGGGGTAGGCCTTTGTCAAAACAGTTGGGAGCGGAAGGGGTGCGGGGTCAGGAAACGGTCATTGGCCTGTCAGTTTTGGGTCGGGCAGCGGCCAATAGTCGTGGTATGATGGGGTTATGAATGGCAACGAGGTTTTGTCTTAGGAACATGCATGAAATAAGACCGGAAACTTAAGTTGACCCTTTCGTAAAAGATACTGGGACTAATAGAAGCTCGTTCCTCGTTCACACAATCGCAACGTTCATATCGCTTTACCTACCATTATAACTTTTCCAGAGGAGCATGAAATGACATTCGATATCTTTTTTTGGGGGTGGCTTATATTTGCCATGATACTTTTCGTAGGCGAGATATTTACGGCGGGCTTTGTGTTGGCCGCATTCGGCATCGGCGCCCTCACCGGCGCCCTTTTCGCCTTATTCGGATTCGAAGTGCAGTGGCAACTTCTAGCCTTTATCGCGGTCTCTGTAATTTCAGTCATCCTCTCTCGCCGATTCGCCGATCGTGTAAGTGGCGTACAACCTGAAAATGTGGGCGTCGACCGGGTTTTAGGCAAACGTGCTGTCGTCCTAGAAGCCATCGAACCTCTCGCCGGTCTTGGACGGGTACGTATCGAACGTGAGGAATGGCGTGCTGAATCAGCCGATGAAGAATCTATCCCAAGCGGTACGGTGGTCGAAATCATCGAGGTCGAAGGCACCCGCGTCCTGGTTCGATCCACAGTGGATCAACGACTTTAGGTAGACCCGAAATCTCACTACATCCCTCTCCCTTCTCTATGGAGGCTCATTATGGAAGCCCTGATCTTTTTTGTTGTCCTGGCCGTATTCGTTCTCATTGTGGCGGCAGCGTCGATTCGCATCATTACCCCTTACGAAAAAGGTGTGATCGAGCGACTCGGACGCTATCGCCGAACCGCTCAGCCAGGTTTGAACCTGATCGTGCCCTTCATCGACAGGATTCGGAAGGTCGATATGCGCGAACAGATCGTCGATGTACCCCCGCAGGAAGTGATCACCAAGGACAATGTCGGTGTAACCGTCGACGCAATCGTCTTCTACGAAGCGACCGATCCCGTTAAGTTGGTCTACAATGTCGCCGACTTCTTTAGCGCCGCCACCAAATTGGCCCAGACCAACCTGCGTAATGTCATCGGTGAGATGGAACTAGACCAGGCCCTCACCTCCCGTGACAACATCAACACCAAGCTGCGCGAGGTTCTGGACGATGCCACCGATAAGTGGGGCACCCGCGTCGTGCGTGTCGAGATCAAACGCATCGATCCGCCCGCCGATATTACCCAGGCCATGCACCGGCAGATGAAGGCCGAGCGTGAAAAGCGAGCGAACATCCTGGAGGCCGAGGGCAATCGCCAGGCCCAGATTCTGGAAGCCGAAGGTATCAAACGTTCCACCGTCCTGCGAGCTGAAGGTGAGGCAGAAGCTGTACGGCGTGTGGCTGAAGCGGAGCGCTATAGATTGGAAACTGAAGCTCAAGGTGAATCTGACGCCATCAACCTCGTCTATGGTGCCATCAAGGCGGCCGAGCCCGATGACAAGCTGATCGCCATCCAATACCTCGAGTCCCTGAAAGTGGTTGCAGATGGCCGAGCATCTAAGATATACCTGCCCTATGAGGCCACCGGCATCCTTTCCACCATTGGTGGTATCGGCGATTTGCTAAAGGATAGCGACGATATACCCGACACCACACAATAATTCTGAGCAAAGCTCGTCCTCGACAAGAGGCGCCAGTAAAGACCCTGGCGCCTCTGCTTTTTGACTGTAGTGACGCCGTTAGCACTTTGAAGCCCGGTTGCGTTAGTGGGGGAGAGTATGACAAAATGGGTCTCACGCTTTGACTCTTTCCCCTTTATTGTCAGTGGAGTCTGATTCATGAACCGAAAAACTTGGATAACCGCCTTGTGGGGCATTGCTATCCTTTTACTTGGCATAGCCATCCTGCTCTTCAACTTTGGTGTGTTCGAAGCATATGCCCTGTACGGTGCTTATGCTGTTGCCGCCGTGCTTTCATTAGGAGGGCTGGCATTTCTCATCGCCCTGGTGTTCAATACCGAGCGTTGGGTATTAACGATTCCCGGTTTCACGTTATTGTCCTTGGGGGTCGTAGTCTTTCTTTCCACGCTCGATACGATCGCGCCGGAATACATGGGCGCTCTCTTTCTGATCGGTTTGGCCTTAGGATTTCTCGTTCTCTTTCTTTCCAACAGGCAGGAGCGCTGGTGGGCGTTATTGCAAGCCTGCATTGTCGCAGTTGTCGCCCTGGTTGGTGTGGGGGTAGGGGTTCTGCCGGTCGAGCAATTGGGGTCGCTGCTATTCGGCGGGCTTGGTCTCAGCTTTCTTTTACTTTATCTTGTTGGTGGAAATCACAAGGTTTTTGCCTGGACATTGATCGTGGCAGCGGTTCTGCTCATATTTGCGGCTGCCTTGCTGGCCGCTTCCTTCGGAACCGAGTCTCTAGTCGTCAGACTTTGGCCGATTCTGTTGGTGCTCATTGGTGGATTCATCCTCGCTCGGGCGATCACAGGCCGCGCTGCACCAGCTTCACCTGAACCAACACCTATCGTACCCGCAGAAGTGATCGAAGGCACTGTCGTCACAGCAGGTGCAAGTACCGAACCCGCACAGATCATCCGCCCCGAAGGTTTCTCTGTTGCCGAACCTTTGCCCTATCTCGAACCCCAGCCGGTAGTGAACTCGACGACGCCTTCTCCTGAACCTGAGATCAGCCCTGAAGAGCGTCTACCACCTGCAACAGCCGCACCTGAGGACGAAGCAGAAGGTCAGACTGAGACTTCAACGGTTTCTATGCCTGATGACCTGGCGGCATTTGATGCATCTGATCCTGCTGCCGCCCTCGACGCCTTGCTTGAAGCCAGCCAGAAGGTCGAGAGTGACGAGGCTTGAGCGAACTCGTGGGGACGACTGCATCGACCAAAGAGTCTTCTCGAATTACAATCTCGCTCGCTCAAATCGATATTGCCCTGGGCGATATCGACCTAAATCTGGATAGGGCACAGTCATGGGTGTCTAAGGCATCTGCACGTGGTTCGGATCTTTTGGTCTTTCCAGAATTGTGTACCACGGGCTATGAGCTAGCTCGAGCCGGGGAACTGTCCGAGCCCATTCCTACCGGCCCTACCGCCACTGTGTTGTCAAGTTGGGCGCAGACTTTCGGGCTGTGGATCACCGGTTCTTTCCTGGCACAATATGCGAGCGGCATATACAATGCGCCCCCTTTGTTCGGCCCTGACGGGCAGATATTTGGCCCTTACAACAAAATCCACCGCTTTGGTTTGATGGATGAAGATCGATGGTTGCAGGCCGGAAACACGCCTGGGCTCTATGATTTGCCGTGGGGAACCACAGGGCTCGCCATTTGCTACGATTTGCGCTTTCCTGAACTCTTTCGCTCGTATGCACTGGCCGGCGCTCGACTGATCCTCATGCCCAGTGAGTGGCCACACCCCCGACTGGCTCATTGGCAGACATTGGTTCAGGCTAGAGCGATTGAGAATCAATGTTTTTTCGCTGCTGTCAATCGCGTAGGCGAAGATCGCGATAATAGTTTTTGCGGCCATACGCTGCTTGTCGATCCTTTCGGCGAAATCATCGTGGAGGCTGACGAAACCGAGATGCTTGTTACCGCCACCCTCGATCTGGCGCAAGCCGACAAGGCAAGAGCGCAGATCCCCGTGCTCAAAGATCGCCGACCTGAATGCTATTGATCAGCTACCAACTTCTGCAGAGGATACGGGCTCGAGAGTATCTCATGTGGTCCTCGAAAAAGACGTGTTGCGTATTGCGTATTGCGTGGGGCTGTCCAAACGAAGCACGCTATTCGGAGCCAACGAGAATCCCAAAAAGCTAGCATACGTTCGTACCAGAGACTGGAAAGTCGTCGTACTATACAGTATATCACTCAGCGGAGGCCACCCACCAGGCAAAGTGACGCCAAAACTGTCGATGAATATGTCGCTGAGCTACCCGAGAAAAGGCAGCAACCTATTGCCACACTTCGTGCTCTGATCCTCGAGACCATGCCCGAAGCTGAAGAGTCGATGGACTATGGCATGGCCACTTATATCCGGGGCAAACACACCCTGGCTGCGCTCGCCTCACAGAAGAACTACATGAGCCTATATGTTGATGTCGATGTGCTCGCCGAGCACAGATCAGAACTTGGCAAACTCAACTGCGGCAAAAGCTGTATCCGTTTCCGTAAATTAGACGACCTGCCGATGAATATGGTTCGTACCATTCTGCAAGAGACTTACGAAAAGAATATGCAATTGTAAGGCGTCAACAAACTTTATGCTATAATTTCATGCACTTCAGTTTTTCGGATACTTAATGCCCTGTGAGTGATCAGCCCTCGACAACCTACCAACATCTCCAAAAAGCTTTACAGCATTCAGGGTGCCCTATTTGCCATATCGGCAAGCAGGCGGCGCACAAGTATCTAGATAGCATTCTTTATGAGAGTGTGACAGATCCCAACAGCCGTGCCCAACTTGTCAACTCTTTTGGGTTCTGCTATCACCACAGTCGCGAACTGCTCGATTTTCCCGGCGAACGCCTGGCGTCTGCGATTATCGAGCAATCGATACTCAGAGAGGCGATGCGACGGCTCAAATCTAAGCAAAGTCCACCCAAGCGGTCGTTGCGCCAGACGTTTCAGGCGGGCATGAACCGTCCCCAGTATCAGTCTGTTACGGTGACCGAGCCGGCGCCGGGCCATGCTTGTATGGCTTGCGACGAACAGCAGGCGTCAGAAGGCCGTGTAATCGAGACATTGCTAAAACATCTGATTGACGATTTAGCAGTACCTTTGCAACATGCCGGGGGCCTTTGTTGGGCCCATCTGCAACTGGCTCAACAATTGGCGTACAAGCCTGCGATCTACAATGCGATTGTAAGTATTCACGAGCAGATTTGGACTGCATTGAACGCCAACCTGGATGAATTCATCCGCAAGAACGACTATCGCTTCCGCCACGAGGCGATGACCGATGAGGAGAGCACCTCAATCGCACGCGCCATCGCTATCCTCACGGGCGAACACCCTCACGGTTAGCATCACGAACTGTAGGCGATGTAAGCGAACGCTGATTGTCAGGCGGAATGGAAGGCCCAAGCAATTCGTTAGGAGATACGGATGCCAGAAAATGATCAGACCGAGCCCAAGCAAGAGGTCGAGACCGATTATCGAATCGTTAAACCAGAGGAAAAAGTGCCGGAGATCACGACCTACCGTTCGTTGATGCGCTTGCTGGTGGGAGGGGCGATCGAAGGTGGGGAGGAGCTGATGCAGCGTTTGCGTGCCTGGGAGGCCGAACATCTTCCTGCCGAGGGAGAGAGACAGGGCCACGAAATCGATCCTGATGAGACTGCGATGCAACGTGCTCGCTATGCCTTGGTGGGATTGCTATATGAAGCACCTGAGATCGCAGTCACGGGCGCTCTCAACCTGTATGAGACCTCTGAACGTGTAGGCAACGTTTTGGAATCTCTGGTGGGGCCGGTTGCCGACAGTTGGGCCATGCGCCCTGTCCGCAAGCGCTACGATCGCCTGCAAGCTCGCGCCGGACTTGCCATCGAGCGCTGGGTCGAGACAGGTCGAGTACAAGAACCGTATGGACGCGCCATGGCCCGGGACCTTGTGCCAGAGGTCATCGACGATGTCGTGATCGAGCTGAGCGATAACAAGGAGATCAAAACCCTGATCAAGGTGCAGGTGGGTCACTATTTGGATTATCTCAACGAGCATCCAGAGTTGATAGAATATCTGGTACAAGAGGCCGGTGATAAATACGTCCGCTATCTGCGCGAGGAAAATCCAGATGACGTTCAGGCGTTGATTGCAGACCAGACGATGGGCATAACAACAGAGATCGCCGACGAGGTAAGAGAACGTACCGTCACGGCTGATTCCTTGATGGAGATGGTGTTCAGATCGTTGATGCGCCGACAACCACGCCAGGATATGCCGGGACCACCCCCCGAGGTAGTTGCCAGGGCTGTCCCCAGCAAGTCTGCCCCAAGAGGCCGACTGTTTGCTGCGGAAAACATAGAGCCGCTGGATGGGATAGGGGAAAATGATGACTGAAGAAACCATGCAGGGCCAATATGCAGGTTGTGTCACACGCCTGATCGCCTGGCTGATCGATCGCGCTATTATCGTCGTGGTCGTTGTGGCGAATTACTTGCTGACCCTTTTTTTGACTGGCATTTTTAACATCGATATCAGTCAATGCAGTAGACCACTACACTGGCTGGATGCCGCCGCTATCATTTGTTGGGGTTCTGTCATCTACATTGCGATATTTTCACTGATTTTGGGTCCTCTCTATCTGATATTGATGTGGACCCTCACAGGACAGACGATTGGTAAAATATTTGTGGGTGTGCGTGTCGTCCGCATGAATGGGAAGCGCATGACTTTTAGGGTGAGCTTCCGCCGCTATCTCGGCTATCTTGTTTCATTTATTGGCTTTGGGGTAGGCTTTTTGTGGATTCTCTTCGATAATCAACGGCGGGGGTGGCATGACAAGATCGCCCATACCAGTGTGGTCTATGCCTGGAGTGCCCGCCAGAATCAATACCTGGTTGATCGCCTGACTGATCGTTTCTTCCGGGATCGCCAAAAAATGGATGCGTGGTCAGCGAAAATCAAGGTTCAGACAGATCGATTTGAAGAGGCGGCCGTAAAAATAGTAGGGACCGGCCCCGATAAACAGGAAAACTCATCGCATGACGGCGAGGATGCTGACACGACAGATTAGCCCTAACATTCGTTGCTGAATGAATTAACGAGCTCGTTTGTGTCGCACGCGGGTTGGCCGCGGTCACGGTATGTGGGATATATGAAAATCTGATGAGCAGCGCCATTGTATTGTGATAATCATAACTTGACGTCGCTGGGGACGGGAGTATAATGCGAAAGATTAATTAGTTTTATTAGGAAAATCAGGTAAATTTATGAAACTGACGCGTCGTCAAGAAACATTTATACGAACGATGCTGGATCTCTATCTGGCAGCAAAGAGCCCCATTCACTATTCTACGGTGGCAGAACGTATGGAAGTCAGCCGTATCACTGCCTACGACATGCTGCGCCTGCTAGAAGAGAAGGGGTATGTCAGATCAGAATATCAGCGTTCTGGCGAGAAATCATCACCCGGTCGGGCTGAGATCGTCTTCTGGCCCACAGATCTCGCCCGCCAACAATTCGAAATGATGGCGCAAGGGGCCGAAGCCGGAGACTTCGAAGCCATCAAAGATCGGCTTCTGCAGCAAATTCAGGATGATGTCGTTCCCCACGGCGCAGAGCCTCAGTTCGCAAAAGAGATGCTGGCTCGAATCCCACCGGATGGTCCGCCCTCGGTACGTTATTGTGTAGAAGTTATAACGATTTTGTCGTTACGTTTGCAACAGCAGAACCGCAACATCCTTTTGGATACCCTGCCCGCAATGTTGCCTTTGGGCGAAACTCCCAGCGCCATTGAGATCAATCTTTTTAGCGGTTTTGTCTTGGGCTTGCAGATGTCGGAAAATTCAGGGACGCCGCAGTGGAACACGGAGTTACTGGAACACGTCAAGCAATGTCAGAAGCTCACTTTCGGCATGACGGCCGAGCAACGTCACAGTCTTGCTAAAAACCTCTGCCAGGCTTTAAAGCCGTTAGCAGAGTTAAATCACGAAATGGATGGTACATTCGATACCGCCAGACACAAATCAGATAGCAGTAAAATCAAACAAGGAGCCGTGAATGCGTAATTTGGCCTCACCAAAGCAGGCAAACGGACGCACTCGCCGTACTGTTTTTGGCATTCTCTTGATTCTGGTCCTCAGCCTGGTATTTGCCGGCACTGTACTGGCTGCAGAATCGCAAGTGCAACAACACAATCAAACCGGTATCGGAAAGCGGGCAATCGTCCGCGGTGGTGGCGCAGATCTCCGTGAAACGCCCGGCGGAAACATCGTGAAGACTCTTAAACTGGGCATAGCGATCACGGCGATTTCTAGAACACCGGACGATGCTTGGATCAAGGTCGTGGTGGACGACGAGACATCCGCTTGGGTTCATGTCAGCGAGATCGTGTTATTTGGCAGAAGCCAGCTTCCCATCCTCGATGTCGAGGTCTTACCAATCGCCGAACTAGATGCCATAATTCCCAAGCCTACCGCAGCGGTGGTTAATACCACCAGAGTCGAGCCAACGACAACGGTTGAGGTAAGCACAGAGGGTGAAGATGTGACGCAAACGGCCACGGTCACTACAGCTGCACGGGGTCTCAATATCCGTAAAGGGCCTGGAACCAACACCAGCGTTGTTGGCACACTAGCGTCAGGGGCGACGGTAAAAGCCCTGGCCCGAAATAATGGGTCGAGTTGGATTCAGATTCAAATGCCGGGGGGCAAGAATTTCGGCTGGGTTTCGGCTGCTTATGTGGGCCTGAGTGGTGATCCGGCCGATCTACCTGTCTCAGACCAGTTGAGCGAAGCCAAAGCCGTTCGACGTGCTTCGCCCAACCCGGGTAGTAATACGGGATTAAAGGGCAAACTGGTCTTTCAAGAAAAAAGCGGTGGCAAGATCAATGTTTATGATCTTGCCACTGGCAGTTTACAAAACCTAACCTCTGGCATGGACCCTGCCATCAGTCCTGATAGTAAAACCGTCGCCTTTTTACGCAGCGGTGGCGAAGGGCATGGCCTCTATCTTATCGATATCGACGGAAATAATGAGCGTCGAATCTACAGCGGCGGCTCCAAGTTGCGATCACCCAGTTGGAATCTCGATGGTACAGAGATCGTAATTGCTCGCACGATTGGATATAGCACGTGCCGCGATGTCGGCTACGGATTCTGCTTTCCAGATAACCCCCAATTGGCAGGTTTTCCACTAAAAAAGATCGCCAAAAAGGGTTTGAGCGCCATGGACACAAATGGAGGAAACTTCCGCGATATCTCCGCATTGAATTCTGCTTCGGCCCCGAATTGGAACGAAGGTGGTATCACGTACGAGAGTGACGCCGGTATCGAGATCACCGGAACGGATTACAAGACCTATTCGGTAGCCGGCGAACATCGATATGAGGACCCCAATTGGCAACCTGGACGCGGCCGTATCGTTTTCCATAGTCTGGAGAAAGACCATCGTGAGATCTTTTTGATCAATCCTGACGGTAATGGACTCACATCTCTTACCCGTCCGCTTACTACGCTTATCAAGGAGCCTGTGCAAAATGTGGCGCCGGCCTGGAGCCCTGACGGTAAGCATATCATCTTCCTAAGTACCCGCGGCGGTGAGTGGGCATTCTACGTAATGAATGCAGATGGCAGCAATCAGCGCAAGCTCAACATCAACGCCCCAGTCGAATACAACTATCAATCCGAACAAGTCGTCAGTTGGGGCATCTAGCACTGTCTCTTAGTAGGACGATGTAGAACATCAAATAAAAGGATCCTCATACACATGGATAAGATAAGAATCAGTTCTAGACATCCTCGGTGGGTTGCGTTGGCGCTTTTTGTAATCAGCGTCGTATTGCTGGCGGGGTGCAGCGCCACTGCCGTGCCCGAGATCTTTAGCGACGACACTCCGGCTACGCCGGCTCCCACCCTTGCTGTTGAACCCACGGCCACACCGCAAGTCCTCAGCACACCAGAATCTGTAGTGACAGAAGAATTCGTGCCGCAACCGTTAGCGAATTCTGGTTCACTCACTTACAACGCTGAGATCCTGCCCGAAAGTCAAGTGCCTGTGGTGGCGGAAGTGGCAGGCCAGATTCTTGAGATCAACGTCGATGTCAGTGATCACGTCACCACCGGCGACGCTCTCGCCCAAATAGATACCGTACTTCTGGAAGCACAGCGGGCCCAAGCCGAGGCCGGATTGCAGGCCGCGCAGTCACAACTAGAGCTTGCTGTGGCCGATCCGGAACCTGCCGATCTGGAAGCTGCGCGGGCAGCCGTGTCAGCAGCCCAGGCTGCCTATAACCGGGCCCGCCAAGGCGCCACAGAGGAAGACAAACGCCTGGTTCTGACGCAAGTCCAGCAAGCTGAAGCTGGTGTCAATCTGGCGCAATCGGCCTATGATCGCATTGCAGGACAGCCCTTTTCTGCGATGATGCCCGAATCTCTGCAATTGCAGCAGGCGACTTTTGGCTTGGAAGCGGCCCGAGCACAGTATGACAAGGTACTGAAAGGCGCAACAGCCGATGTAATCGCCGGCGCCTATGCCCAGCTTGCCGGTGCTCGTTCGCAACTGGCGCGACTCGAGCAAGGCGCCAAGCCCGAGCAGATCAAAGCAGCGGAAGCGGGTGTTATCCAAGCTGAAACCGCTCTCTTCCTGATGCAGACCCAGGTCGATAAGGCTACTGTTCGAGCCCCTATTAACGGTGTCGTCGCTCAAGTAATGTCTGCTGAAGGTTCGATGGCCGGACCCGGAAGCCCTGTCATGATATTACTTTCTGAAGACATCAAACTGATTATCTCGGTCGAAGAAGTGCGCCTGCAAGATCTCTATGTTGGGCAGCCTGCTCTTATCAAGGTGGATGCTTATCCCGATCGGGTATTCGAAGGTGAGGTTGTTATCATCGCACCGGCACTGGATGCTGCAACCCGCACGATTCCCGTGACCCTACGTCCCAGCGGCGACGCCTCAGAACTTCGTCCTGGCATGTTTGCCACGGTAACGTTGCAGGAATAAGAGAACCGACAGCATCAACAGGAGATTATAGATTATGAGAATATGGGATGTTTCTATCCGCAACCCGGTTTTCACCACCATGCTCATGCTGCTATTGGTGGTGTTAGGCCTTGTTTCCTACTTACGCATGCCGGTTGACCTCTTCCCTGATATCAGCTTCCCCATTGTTGCCGTCACCACGGTCTATCCCGGTGCGGGGCCTGATCAGACCGAATCACAGGTTACCGATCTCATTGAAGAGGAGATGAGTTCCCTGACCGGCCTGGATACCATCAGCTCTGAATCGGGCGAAGGCTTTAGCGTTGTCATCCTGCAGTTCACGATGGAGACGGATGCTGATAAGGCATCGCAAGATGTGCGAGAACGCCTCAATTCGATCAGCAATCGCCTTCCCACCGATACACTCAACCCTGTCGTCCAGCGTTTTGATCCCGACTCAGAACCGATTATGATCTTTGCGCTGGCCGACACCGAGGGGCAGTACACACAGGCCGAGTTGAGGAAACTGGCCGAGCAAGATATCCAACAACCTCTGCAACGCATTCCTGGCGTTGCTGTGGTGGAGACTTCCGGTGGGGAGGTGCGAGAAATTCAGGTTGACATGAACATGCTGGCGCTGCAAGGTAAATTCCTTGCTCCGCAACAGATTTCGGGCGCTATCCAGGCCTCTAACATTGATATCCCCGCCGGTTCCGTCCCTGATGGTAACAAAGATGTACTCGTACGCACGCCTGGCGATATCAATACCTTGGAAGATGTAGAAGATGTGGTTGTCAGCCAACGTGGAGCGCCGGTGCGCATACGCGATGTCGCCACAGTTGTCGATGGTTTTGAATCGAGGAACAGTTATTCCCGCATCAATGCCGCAGATGCGGTAGTGATCAATGTCTTTAAACAGAGTGGTAGCAACACAGTGCAGGTTGCCGAACAGGTCAATGACGAGTTGACCAAGATTCAGAGTGAAAACCCCCAGATCCAAGTCGCTTCGGTAACAGATTCCTCTGTTTTTGTACAAAATTCCGTCGACGATGCTATCAACGATACGCTTTGGGGAGCTATTCTGGCCACAATCGTCGTCTTGATCTTCTTCCGCAATGTCCGCAACACCTTCATCACTATGATCGGTCTGCCCGTAATTTTGATCGGCACATTTTGGGGTATGGATTTGTTCGGTATCTCTCTGAACATGATTTCGTTGCTGGCCCTGGCGCTGGTCGTTGGTATGGTGATCGATGACGCCATTGTGGTGCGTGAAAACATTTTTCGCTGGATCTCCATGGGGTTCTCGCCCAGAGAGGCATCTAGCAAGGCGACAGCTGAGGTGTCGTTGCCGGTGTTGGCTACCAGCGCCACGCTCTTGGCGGTGTTCTTACCTCTCGCTTACGCCACCGGCATGGTCGGCCAGTTTTTTCGGGATTTTGGCCTGACGGTCGGCATCGCCATTGTCATCTCCACTTTCGAAGCGCTTACTCTGGCGCCGATGATCAGTGCCTATTTCTTTGCTACCCAGAAGATAAAATCCAAGAGGAAAAAGGAAAAAACAGACGGGACAGAGGAGGCAGAAACCCAGGATTCGGTTATGATCGAAGATGGGATCGTGATCGATGATATTCAGATCGAAGAAGAGGCAGGTCAGGGTTGGATGTATCGGCTGTATGGAAGCTTCCTCAACTGGACTTTAGACCATAAACGCATCACTGTCGTGATCAGCGCCATCATCGTCGGCGCCAGCTTGTTAAGCTTCCCCTTTGTGAATCAAACACTGTTGGCAAGTATCGACGAAGGCCAATTTACGGCATCATTGATCTTGGCTGCCGGTACCCGCCTGGAAGTAACCGACGAACAAGCTAAGTTCGTCGAAGAGAGTATCCTGGTCTATCCTGATATCGATAGTGTGTTCACCACGGTGGGGCGGCAGGGCGCGCCAGAAGAGGCGACTTTCTTGGTTAAGGTGAGGGATGGCGCCGTAACTCGAACGGTAATGGACGAGGTCCGAACAGGGCTTTCTGATGTTCCTGGCTTATCATTCCAACAGAGTGGCGGCGCCTTCAGCTTCGGCGTCGGCGGTCTGGCCGGACGCGATATCGTCATCGAGGTCAAATCCGATAACGGATCATCAGAATACCTTGGCGCCGGCGTCGACCACATGATCAATGAACTGTCAAAAATCCCCGGTCTGACCGATGTGGAACATGGTTTCAGAACCGGCAAACCTGAAATGTCTATTGAAGTGGATCACGAACGGGCGGCTCAGTACGGTCTGAACTCCGCATTCGTCGGTGCAACGATTCGCACGTTACTCACGGGCGACGTCGCATCGACGTATCGCGGAGAAGGTGAAGAGGCGGACATCCGTGTGCGCTTGCGAGAAGAAGACCGTGAAAACCTGGAAAATGTGTTGAATTACAAGTTGATGTCACCATCCGGTCAATTAGTATCGCTACGCAATGTGGCGATCGCCTCACTCAGCACCGGCCCGACCACCATCAGCCGCTCGAATCGCCAACCCACGGTGACGATTGGCGCCAACTATTCAGGACGTGGCGAGGGCGAGGTGTTGGTGGATGTAAACGAACTCTTGGCAACAGTGCAAATGCCCGAGGGCACCACTGCTGAATTAGGCGGCCAATTGGCCATGCAGCAAGAGGCGTTCGGTGACCTTTTCCTGTCGCTGGGTCTTTCCATCATTTTCGTGTACATGGTGCTGGCCAGCCAGTTCGGCAGTTTCACCCAGCCGGGCATCATCATGATCTCGATGCCCCTGGCGATCATCGGTGCGATCCTGGCGTTGATACTCACCGGCAATCCCCTGGACATGACCGCCATGATCGGTTTCATCATGCTCATGGGCCTGGCCACCAAGAACTCGATTCTGTTGGTGGATTTTGCCAATAAGGAACGGGGACGGGGGGCGACGGCCGACCAAGCCATGCGCAAGGCGGGCCCGATTCGTCTGCGACCGATCCTTATGACCGCTATTTCGCTCATCGCCGGTATGATCCCGGTAGCCTTGGGGCTCGGCCCAGGCGGCGACTTCCGCGCACCGATGGCCATCGGCATCATCGGCGGTATGACCACCAGCACCCTGCTCACCCTGTTCATCGTACCCCTGGCCTATGTCATCTGGGTTGGTTTCCAGGATCGTTGGGGGCTTAGACGAGCGGCCAAGAAAGAGGTCAAGGAAGCGCAAGAGGAGCAGCAACAACAGACGCAGCAGGCTCAGCCGCAACCGGCGCAGAGTTCTTAAGCGTCGTTCCAGCTTCTATTTGTATCACAGCCCCTGGATAAGATTCGGGGGTTGTGTTTTTGTCCCCGACTAATGCATAAATGAAGACAGTCATTGAGCGTTAATCCGACGGAAAATCGGCCTCAAAATAAGACAGAAGTAGGAATGCTAAACTGCTTACTTAATGCCTTCATCTGCTTTAGATTATCGTATTATGCGGCTATCGTTTCAGGTGTAAATAGCGGCTTAACATCCTGCCAATCGGTTGAACGATGGGTCGTTTGCCACAAATCAAAATTCTTTTGTAGATTCAACCAAAAATCAGGCGACGTATTTGGGAACGCTCTAGATAATCGCAGGGCCATTTCCGGTGTCACTGATTTGCGCTCATTAACAATCTGTGAAATGGCTTTTCTTGAAACACCTAACGTTTCAGCTAGTTTGGTATTGGAAACGTTGAGTGGTTCCAGATACAATTTTTTTAGTATCAATCCAGGATGTGAAGGGGGTCTGTTTCTTGTTCTCATAGTGCAGATAGTACGCGTAGGTTAGTGATAGTCCTCATAATCTACGTCGTACACTTCTCCTTCTTCAAAGGTGAATGTGACACGCCAGTTTCCTGAAACTCTGACAGCCCATCTATTGTCTTTCTTGGGCTGTAGTCGATGCAAATGCGACCCTGGAAAATTAAGGTTTTGTGGATTGGTTGCGGCATCAAGAGCATCTAGTATCAGCAGTAGACGGTTTGCGTGCTTGGGTTGAATGCCCTATTTTGTGCCATCATAGAATAAATCTTCCAGACCTTTATGGCGAAACGATCTGATCATATCTTTTCTCCAATGATTCGCCAGATAGTTAAGATCGCCAGAATTGTAACCCGATCGGTTACGAAGGTCAAGTTTACTACAGGCGAAGCGATCATAGCAACGAACAGGACTGGGTGGAATCGATCAACAACAATCTCAGCCTCGACGGCATCATGCTCCTGCACAAAATCATCAGCCGCTCGAATCGCCAACCCGCGGTGACGATTGGCGCCAATTACTCAGGGCGTGGCGAGGGCGAGGTATTAGTGGATGTAAACGAACTCCTGGCAACAGTGCAAATGCCCGAGGGCGCCACTGCTGAATTAGGCGGCCAGTTGGCCATGCAGCAAGAGTCGTTCGGCGACCTGTTCCTGTCGCTGGCTCTTTCCATCATCTTCGTATACATGGTATTGGCCAGCCAGTTCGGCAGCCTCACCCAGCCGGGCATCATCATGATCTCGCTGCCCCTGGCGATCATCGGCGGTATGACCACCAGCACCCTGCTCACCCTGTTCATCGTGCCCCTGGCCTATGTCATCTGGGTTGGTTTCCAGGATCGTTGGGGGCTTGGGCAAGCGGCAAAGAAAGAGGACAAGGAAGAAAAAGAGACGCAGCAACAACAAACGCAGCAGGCTCAACCGCAACCGGCGCAGACTTCTTAGGCGTCGTTGCATCTTCTATTGATAACACAGCCCCTGGATGAGATCCGGGGGCTGTGTTTTTGTACCCAATACCTGCATGAATGAAGGATGTACCTGTCTGGGCCTTAAGCCCGGACTGTGTGAGTACTGCGTAACCTATCCCATTGTCCTTTGCTCGACTCTGTATATCAACAAGTCAATAACAGACAGCATTTCTGCACCTGAAGACATTCATGCTCAGGCTGTGATGAGCGAGATGGTCAACAGAGCCTGCGAGACGCCTGAATCCTCAAACGAGAACAGGAGTCGTTGGCTGATAATACGCGCCTCGCCCCCCGGGGGGGGGGTTATGCTTCACCGGCTCTTTCGGAATTTGCGTGACTCCAAACTAGAAAGGCGTGGTTCGTTAGCACAACCATCACGTAACACGCAACACGTGGTTTTCTAGGACCACACGAAATCCTGTTTCACCACTTCACTCTAACGGAGTTTCCGGCTCCGTACTTTCGGTGATGTCGAGTGTCTCCTGCGATTCATCGGATTGTGATCCCGGGCGCATTAAGCTTGTCAGTGGGGGAGGCACATAGGCAGGCTGGTCCACTTTTTGTTCGGGATAGGCGCCACATTGGGGGCACCGTTTCCAGTCGGGGTCCAGCAGGAAGCCGCATTGCTGGCAAGGGTAGCGCAATTCGGTTTCACAATGGGGACAGTACTGCCATTCGACATTGACGGGTCTACCACAGTGGTGGCAGGCGGGCGCCTGCTCGATCTCGCGCAACAGTGCTTCCTCTTCTAGCGCCCGGTCGTATTGTTCAGCCAGGGTGTGCTTGGGACGCAATAATAAGTAGAGCAATATGCCGACGATATTGAAGATGGCAACAAGCAACGAGGCGAGGATAGCAGCAAAGATGTCGGACGAGCGAGCGCGGATATCGCGCCAGGTCCAGATAATCAGGCCGACCCAGAACGCAACCAGCAAACCGCCCAAGACGGCCACCGTCCATTCCAGTCCGACACCAATAAGATTAGCAAGTTGTTCGGGCATTGCCAGGAGTACTCCGTTTGAAGTTCAGATCCGTGTTAAACACATTAGGTCGTTCAACACGGCTCAGAATCATAGCACAAGCCCGGTGTTGTATGGAAACCTGGGCGTGTTTGCGGAAACGTCTGCTGATTGGGCTGTTTAGCACCATATGCATCATGGTATACTGGCGTAGCCGTTGGTTTGGCGTAGTCTTCCACACCATAAGCTTGAACGCTTCACTGGAGGTAGCGATATGGCAGTTGCCGTAAAACAGGACACGATCTACACCTTGGAACAATACCTCGCGCAGGAAGAAAAAGCTGAGATGCGGAGTGAGTTCTATCGGGGCGAGATCTTCGCAATGACCGGTGAATCGGCGAACCACAATTGCATCACTTTGACGCTGGCAAGTGCACTAAATTTTAGGCTAGCAGACCCGCCTTGCGAAGTGTTGATGAGTGATGTGCGTCTGTTGGTAAAACGTAAGGAATTGTATACTTACCCTGACATCATGGTTATTTGTGGCTCTGTCGAATACGCTTCCAAACGTACTGATACGGTTACCAACCCCGTAGCCATTATTGAAGTATTGTCGCCATCAACTGAAAGCTACGATCGGGGCAAGAAGTTTGAATTCTATCGTGCGATTGAGACATTCCGAGAATATGTGTTCATCGATCAGCAGCGAGTTTATGTCGAGCACTACCGAATGAGGGATGATCGCAAATGGGTGCTGTCGATTCTTGACGATCAAGATGATAAATTGGTGATGCGCACCTTCAACTTTACCGTGCCTTTAGACTCACTCTATCAGCGGGTTGTGTGGGAGAACGAAGTACCTGAGCAATAGGTACCTGGATGGATGGATGGATGGAGCATCGTTACTCCTCGTCTCTCAGCTCTCGGCGTAAGACTTTGCCGACAGCGCTTTTAGGGAGTTCGGAACGGAACTCAACCTGCTTGGGCACCTTGTAGCCCACAAGCTGCTCACGACAATGCTGTACGATTTCATCCGAGTCACAGGAAGCGCCTTCTTCCAGTACGATCCAGGCTTTCACTGCCTCGCTTGTGTGTTCGTCCGGTACTCCTGCCACACCCACTTCCAAGACAGCCGGATGCGCGGCGATCACTTCTTCGACTTCCCGCGGCCATACTTGGAAACCACTGGGTTTGATCACATCCTTCTTGCGGCCCACGATGAAGATGTAGCCATCTTCGTCCATGTAGCCCAGATCACCGGTAAACAACCAACCATCTTGGATGGTCTCGGCGGTGGCATCAGGGCGGTTCAGGTAGCCCAACATAAGTTGTGGCGCCTGGATCATGATTTCGCCGGCCTCACCAAAGGGCATTTCTATGGTGGCATCATCGGCATCGAGAATACGCACCGACACGTCCGAGAGGGGCATGCCCACCGACCCCTCCTTGTACTGACCAAGAACTGGTGTACAACAGGCGGCCATCATGGACTCGGTCAGGGCATAGCCTTCGACAATGTGTGAATTGGTGATGGCTTCAAACCGTTCCTTGGTATCTTGCATCAGGGCGGCGGCGCCCGAGAGACAGAGGGTGATCGAGGACAGATCAGCCTGGCCCGATTTTACCCTGGGGTGGTTGAGCAGGGCACTATAAAAAGTAGGCACCCCCGGCACAAAGGTAGACTTCGACTTCTCGATGGTTTCGATTACATCATCGATATCGCGAGGATTGGGCACCATCGCCATGGTCCCTCGCCGTACTATCGCAACGGTTTGCAAGCCCGCAGCAGCGAATACATGGAAGAAAGGTAAGCTGGCCAGAACCACCTCCTCCCATTCGGCAAATGCATGTTGAAACCACTCGCTCGCTTGTATGCCAGACTGCACAATGCCCTTGTGTGAACCCATTGCCGCTTTCGCCGAACCGGTGGTGCCGCCAGTGAAAAGAATTAGCCCAGGGGCGTTGACATCGATAGGGATATCTGGACGAGCAGCACCGCTGCTACCTCTGAGAATATCTTGAAACCATAGATCACCCTTCTGTAGTTCGATTCGATGTCCTTCCTTCTTCTCCTTGAGTAAACCAAAGAGGATGCGCAACATGGAGGGCAGGTATTCTTTAATGTTGGTGGCTATAACGCGTTTGATCGGTGTCTCATCCTGTAGCGCCTTGACTTTGTTATAAAAGATCGTCATAACAATAAGTGTTTCAGCGCCACATTCATCAAGCAAATATTCGAGTTCACGACCGGAGTAAAGGGGGTTGATGGGGGCGACAATACCTCCGGCCTTCCATATCCCCAATTCTGCGATCACATATTGTGGACAGTTGGCGCTCATGATCGCCACTATTTCCCCTTGTTTTATTCCCAGTTTTACCAAGCCGGCAGCAAAGACATCGCTCAGTTGGTCTAACTCACTATATGATAACGTGGCGCCTTTGAACCAAATTGCAGGATGTGCTGGGCGTTTCTGGGCGGTGTCATGAACGATATCGGCCAGCGTTGTATCAGGATAGGGCTCCAGGGTTGCGCGTACACCCTCGTCGTAGTTGGCGATCCAAGGTTGTTGAGTCATATAGACTCCTCCAATATGTAGGTGTGGGTCACTAGTACATCTGGGCGTAAATGGCTACACAGTCTAAGTGCTCCAGGTGGGTTCGTAACCCGCCGAGTCATGGACTCAGCTAGAGCGGTTTATCTGTGCACTTACTTACGTCGCACTACACTAGGTGATGGTGCGTCGTTATTGTAACGGCTTGTGTATCATGTGTCCATGATTGCGAGACCCCATATAATGGTAAGCAGGAATGATGAGACCCGGCAGCGAACGCGAGGATAGAATGGATGTCAGTGCGTTTGGGCATGATCGAAGTCCCACAACGATACGCAAATCAGTGAGGACTATTGATTCTGCGTTCGTGTTCTGCTAGAATGAACGAGATAGTCGCCCCTATCCAATCAGGATTAAGTCTACATCAGGTTGTTTGTCAAGCAATCTCTCTTTTTCTCGTAATTAAGGAGCCTTGATATGGATATTACCGGTATTATTCTTTGGTTAGTGATTGGGGCTATTGCAGGTTGGGCGGCTGGCAAGTTTGTGCGGGGCAGCGGTTTTGGTCTGATCGGCGACATCATAATCGGCATCGTTGGCGCTTTCATTGGAGGCTTTTTGTTCAGCCTCCTCAACATCACTGCCGGGGGGATCATCGGTTCGTTGATCGTGGCTGTTATCGGTGCTGTAATATTGTTGTTTGTCGTAGGCTTGTTCAAGAAATAGCAATTTATGGTTTGGGGCGACTATCTACACAACCGCACTATTTCAACTTCCGATAACTCACATCGATATCAACTTCTTGACTTAAATCATCTCGAACCGGGTCCTTCATGGGGATACCAACACGATAAGCGGCGGAGGCGATAGCATGGGTGGCGACAGGCCCCGTGAGCATAAGTAGCATGATCAAAACCAATCCTTTTCCAAAGGTGAGGCCGGTGGTTGCCAGAGTGGCAACCGTAAGAAGCACAACGCCGAAGACGCCCACTTTCCCCGTACTGTGCAGCCGCGTGTAATCATCGGGCATGCGTAGGTAGCCCAAAACGCCGACCAGAGAGAAGAATGTCCCCAAGATCACGGCGGCGATAGCAATCAATTCAAGCAAGGTGTTGATCATACGGTTGCTCCCTGAACCTTAGAACATCTGCTCATCGGCGACATACTTTGCTAAGACGACGGTGGCAACGAACCCGAGGGCGGCCAGTGCTAATGCCACATCCATGTAAATACTATTGTCCAAGATCAAGGCGATGACCACGAGCACAGCCAAGGTCAATGTAGTGACGAGATCGACACCGATAAGCCTGTCGATTACATTATTGCCACGCCAAACGCGCCACAGCGCTACGGCGATCATCAGCATGTGTAAAACAAGCGCAATAGATAAAATGGAGGAGAGAATCGTTGTCATATGATTGTGGTAGGACTGCACTTCAACTGGGAGTAGGACACCATCGTTGAATGAGGCGTAAAGCCTCTAGCGATGGCCGCCCTCGTTGCTTGTGGGGCCGCCACTGCGGCGGAGGAACTTTGAA
>PIVW01000427.1 GCA_003353825.1 Chloroflexota bacterium | reverse complement strand
ATGCTGAGTTTAGAGGGTCTATGACTCACTGTCGGATCATTTTAATAAAAGAATCAACCCACCTCAACAAAGGAGCAGGCGACGCCGGTGGAAAGCAGAAGGCTCTTCTTCCAGTCAAGGAGGCGGCGGTTGACTCCCAGGCACTTTGTTGATGTGGGTTGATTCTTTTATTAAAATGATCCGACAGTGAGTCATAGACTCTCTAAACTCAGCATCATTAAGATGGGTGTGCATGGGCTATTGCGGGCCACTCGCCTACGTATGGGGCATATGCACATGTAAGGGCCTTACTAGATGGGCTACTTTCTGTATGTGTCTTGAGCTAGGCTACTATCTTCTACGGTTTGCCATGGCTGGACGTGTGTACTGTACTAGGATGTTATGATATGCCTGTAATTGCGGAAGCTTTGTATGATAATGAGAACGGAAACTAAAATGGACGTGTGATAGATCGAGGCTCTGCTACGGGTTGGCAAGAGTATGTAGGGTCTGGTTGAGTTGAAGTGCTGAGGGGTAGCTGGGGCAGATGCGTTAGGGCTGGATCTTGACTCGCCAGATAGGGTTAGGGGATGTGTCTTCAGGGTGGGCAGGCTGCCAGGCTGAGCTATAGCGGTTGATGCATCGGCCAAGAAAGGACAGGGCTTGGCGGGTGGTGTCGCGAGTCATGTTAGGCCAATACAGGCTGGTGAGACGCTGGAGAAGTGCAGGGCGGGCGCGGGCGGAAGTGGACGATTCACGGGAGATCCGGGCAAGGAGGTCAGCAAGAGGGGTGGCGAGGTCGGCAGGGAGTGCTGGGCAACGGATTAAATGTGGTCCACATTCCTGGCAGTGGGCGCCACACCAGAGGCAGTCGGGTCGGTCCTCATCTGTACGTGGTTGGTGGAGACGTCGGAGTCCATGGCCTTTGAAACGGAGGCCAATCCTGGCCATATCCCCGCCATACATGATGTATTCAGGCAGGGGGGGTGCTCCAGGGCGGCCAGATCGGGCATACCCAGGGCACACCTCCTTGATCTGATCTCTGTAGGACTGTGGGTAGTCGAGGAGGCGGCGGTTGAGGTATCGCCAGTACTCTTGCGTGAGCCGGCCACGCACTTCCACCTTCCACCGGTCGCCATTGTAGGTCTTGGATGGTGGTGCAGACAGTGATGGGTGGTCTGTTAGGTCGTACCGGTGGAGAGTCTCGAATATGCGATGCACGGGGCCATACTGTCCAGTCAGTAGGGTAGAGGCCGGGTGCCCGCGATGAAGGGGTCTGAGGATGAACTGGTTGAACCATAGAGCAAAGAAGGGGCGGGCATAGTGGAGAATGCGGGTGTCGACGTACAGATCGGTGGGCCACAGTTGGAGCTCCCATTGTATTAGGACAGAGGGAGTGTCCGGGGGTAGTTGCAGGATGGTCCTGATCCAGCCGAGGATAGCTGAGTCGAGTTGCTTACCATCTGTCCGAACGACACAGGAGGGGTATAGGGCCTTGGCGATGATCACCTGCTTGATCCCCATCAATAGGGCTGGTATTGAGACCCGCCGGCAACCTGTAGCGGGGGAGAACATACATAGCAGGGCGTGGAAGCGGTGGTGGAGGGTGGGCATGTCATTGGGGGGGTACACATAGTCGATCGGGCGTCCAGGCTGGTGCGCGCGGACTGGATGGCCAAGGTACCGGAAGAGGTCGGTTTCCCATTTCAAGTCAAAGCCTTGAAGGCGGAAGCTGGGGCGAATGGCACTGGCCAGTGCCTGCTGGCAAGCCAGGCGCATGATACGGGACTTGGGGCTGAATCGTAGCTTGCGGCGAATGGCCCATGCTGTGGCATGGTCGAGATACCACTGCATCACTGCTGGGTCTGTAGCCAGAAAAGCGACATCATCGGCGAAGAGTAGAATACTGAGGAGATGCCAATAGTCCACGTATGAGGGAGGGAAAGGCGGCGAGGAGGAAAGGGGATAGCTAGGAGGGGGCCTTTGTTCCATGAGGTAGGCGCAGAGGTCATGGAGCATGCACAGGCAGAGTAGGGGTGAGAGGGGTCCCCCTTGGAGGCATCCTCGTGTGACATCTATGATGTGGCCGAACAGCTCGACCCGGTTGCCGATGAGAATACGGCGTACTATCTCCAGGTACTGTTGGGGGAGGCGTATGCGGTTTTCCATCACATCCATAAGCTCCTCGTGTGAAATAGTATCGAATGCTTTCTCTAGGTCAAGAAAACCTGCATAGAGACTGGAGTTCTGCCGTTGGGTGCGGGCTCGTTGGCAAGCGGCAAGGGTATGGATGATGAGGGCTTGGTCGTGGGTGCTACGGTTGGGTACGAAGCCTGCTTGGCATGCATAGAAGATGACATTAAGGAATATGTATGCTCTCAGCTTCGTATCGATAATCTTGTAGAACAGGCGTGCCAATATCGCTATCAATATGATGGGGCGGTAGAGGAGGGGGTCCGCAGATGGTGGCTTGGTCTTGGGGAATAGTAGAACCTTCCCGAGTTTCAGTTCCGATGGGAAGGCAGTGAGAGCAGCAGTGAACTGGACGGCCAGCAGGGGAGTAACCTCCTTCTGGCAAGACTTGAGGAGGCGGATGTCCAACCCGTCAGGGCCGGAGGCTGAGGACTTGGAGGAGTTGATTGCTGCCTTGACCTCTGCTTCGGTAATCTGGACAATAATATTGTCGACGTAGGGCGGGAGGTCGGCGATAGATGAGGTAGAGGCTGGATCTCGAGTAAAGATACGCCGCCAGGTGGCCACAGCGGCTGTGGAGTCGAGGTTAGGATGGTCGGAGCTGGTGTGGGGCTTCCTCTGTTTCTTGAAGTAGGCATAGAAGAACGGTATGTTGCCCTTCTCGAGCTTGCGGAGATAGGAATCATGTGTGACACGGATGGCGTGGTTCCTCGCACGCCGGAACAATCGTTGCTGTCGGTTGAGTGCCGCTTTATTCTTGCTATTGCGCCGTTTGTTGTACGTGCGATATGTTGCTAGATATTGTGTGTGGGCTGTCCGTACCTCTCGATTGCTCATCCATGGGTGGCGTTTCGCAAGTCGCCTCTTTCTGACTCCAAGGGAAAGGCTGGCGGCGGTGAGAAGGTAGTCGTTGAAGGCGGAGAGGTCCGGTTGGGGTGGCATGCGCGCGATAGTTGCACGAAGAGCCTTGATAGGGTGGTCCCCTTCTTCGAGTGCTAGTCCCACCGGTATGTTCTGCAGTGGGCGCCAGTTGATAACTGGAGGTGGGCGGAGTGGGGGAAGCTGGTGAGGGGGTGTGTGGGTCGGACAGAAGACCATCGTAGCCGATCCAACGACCATCAGGTGGTCTCCCTGAGCTGGTAGTTGGGTAGTAGCTGGGCCAACCGTCAGCGATGAAGTGCTGTATATGTTGTCGAGATGGTTGTTAAGACGTGTGGGGATGGTCGGGGCCAGGGCTGGTTCTAAATCCAGTGCCGATAGGGTGAGCTGCAGAGTATCGACGGATTCGGAATGATTGAAGTCTCCTGCCACTATAAGCGAGTGGCATGCAGCCTGAGACTGGATCCTGGTGATGTCGGCGGCGAGGTTGGTGTACACTGACGACGGGTGCTGTGGCGAGCAAAAGATGTATGCAGATATAATTAAGCATCGTCCTATCGACGCTGCCAGCAGCTGGTACTGATCATTGTTGATGAATTGGCGATACTCGAAACGAAGGCCGCTGCGGATGAGAGAGGTCGTAGCCACTACAATGGCTAGGCCACGGCCATAAGTCTGTGAGCGGGGCGTGGTAGGGGGTGGAGAGAAGATCGCCGACCATCCCGGAGGTATGTGTTCTGATGGGTCGTGATCCAACCACGTCTCCTGGAGGCAGACAAGGTCTAGGTGTTTTTCGGTGAAATCTGCAATGGCCAGGTCAAGCCGGGGTTGACTCTGGATGGACTGGCAGTTCCACGTGGCTATACGGTAAATGTGAGGCGCCGGTGGCGGGCCTAAGCTGAAAATGCGGGTATGTACATTGGTTGCGGAGGGGCTGCTTCCCGCCTCTACTCCTCCATCTCGTCCTGGCCCAGCTTGACCGGTGTCTGTTGGCTGGGGACGATAGTCATGGGTGTGTAGGGAGGCATGTCGAGTATTCCGGCGACTGTAACGCCGTCCATCGCGGTCGCTGAAGGCGTGGGCTGTTCCGTTGGGGTGGGGTCGGTTGGTGGAGGTGGTGTGTCCTCCTCCATGGGCGTGGCTGAGGATGGGGCGGAGCCCCGGTTGACCTTCTTCTTCATCGGAGATGGACCATGATGAGGGGGCGAGCGGCTTCCCCCATTTCCCCAAAAGGAATCGGTGGGGTCGGTGGTATTAGCGGTGGATGCCATTGAGGCCTCATATGCCTCCACGAGGCTGGCGAGCTCGGCTTCCGCCTCTTCTTGGCGGCTGGCATTCGAGCCAGGCTGGGATGGGTTGGCATAGTATGCAGAGATGGGTAGGCCACGGAGGAATCGGTGTTTACCATCCATGAATTCTTGCGCGAGATCCACCGTGGCGAAGCGAATACCAATGGTCTTTGTACGCATGAGATAGATGTCGGCGGCTTGGGCTATGCATTCCTCCTTGAAGCCCGTGGCTTTCAAATAGACATGCAGGAGGCCCCTTGGTAGTGTCGATTGGGTAGCATGATGGGGCATGAATTTGATGCCTTTAACATACACCTTGGCGTTGGGTGGTCGGTCGCCTAGGCGTAGGCGTGGTGTATCATCCTCACGTAGGGTGGTCGTAGAGGGATTGAATGAGATAGCACCGGGGGAGAGAGAGGTGCCCCATGTCAGAGAGTTCATAGCTGGGGCCCGAACACGCTTGGAGGGCTGGATGCCAACAGATTCAGCGGGGGTAGGGCCCAAGGCGTTGGCATAGGAAGGCTGAGCAGCAAGGGTGGAGGGCGGGGATGGAATCGGCATTGATGGGGATGATGACGAGGTGGCCTGGATGGGTGGTGCGGTGGGAATATAGCTGGTGGGAAGAAGATGCATGATGGCCGGCAACTCAACGACCATTTCCATGATATCATCCCATACTAG
>PIVW01000426.1 GCA_003353825.1 Chloroflexota bacterium | reverse complement strand
TGCCGGTCGATGGCAGCAGACAGAGCCTTGCGCACCAGAACGTTATCCACAGGCGCCTTGTCATTGGTAAATCCATAGTAGTAGGTACAATCACGCGGGGCAATAAGCAGTTCCTCGCTCAGCACCGGATCGGTCTTGATGCGGTCCATCTGCTCCAGCGGCGGATTGACATGATCAAGATCGCCGGCTTCGTACATTGCGAAGGCGGTCGATGCTTCTTCTACCATGACACCGTGAATTTCGTCGATTTTCACATCATCGGCGCCCCACCAGAAGGGGTTCTTCTTGATGGTCAGGTCACTGCCGTGATTCCACTCAGCCAGAACAAAGGGGCCGTTAGACCAGTAGAGACCTGGCTCAGTCCAGCGATCACCGACGGCGTCGATGGGCTCCTGGGGCATAGGACGGACGACCCACATACTAGCAATGGCTGGGAAATAGCCTGCAGGTGATTCCAGAGTAAACTTAACGGTATAGTCATCCAGGGCTTCGACACCAACGCCATCGACCAGCGCCTGAATTTCCTCGTCACTCATTGCCCCAACGTCAGCGGTGTTGAGAGCCTTGGCGCCACTGATGCCGTAAATCACATAGGCATAGTCAGACGCAGTGCGTGGATCCAGCGTTCGCTTGGCACCGTAGACGATGTCATGAGCCGTCACCGGTCGTTGTTCCTCGATTTCACCATTGCCTGTATTGTACTTGACCCACACGGCATCGTCACGCATGTTGAAGGTGTACTCGAGGCCATCTTCAGACTGTACCCAATCGGTGGCAAGCATTGGCTGCACATCGCCGTCAGACGTTAGCTGGGTCAAACCAATTGCCAGGTTCCGAAGCAGATCGATGGATGTGGTATCGGTCGCCAGAGCAGGGTCCAAGCTGGGTGGCTCGGTGTTCAGGTTCATGTTCAGAACCACAGCAGTTGCCGCCTCAGCCTCGGGCTCGACAGTAACCTCTTTGATTACTTCCGTCGGGACCTCAACGGTCACCTCCACTTCCGTGATTACTTCCGTCGGGACCTCAACGGTCACCTCCACTTCCTTCACGACCTCAGTGGTCTCCGGTGCCGGTTGTGAGCATGCAGAGAACGCAATAGCGCCAAGCACGACGACGACGATGAGGACTAACCACTTGTTGCGAAACATATGTGTTTCTCCTCCAAAAGGTGGGGATTGATTACGTAGCCATTCCGGTTGCGACGAAAAAGCTACATCGATGCGATCTTAGTACAGTCTGCTAGACTGAACCGGATCATAAATACAAAAGCTAAGGCAGCGTCTCACCTCCTGTTCTAATGAAATAGAGCGTATGCATCGCATATCATGTCATAGAAATGCTGATACAGGGAGATCATTGGATGTATACGACGCCAGAAGCGCAGCATAACCGAAAATGCCCATCACTGCAAGTCAACACACCTGCTAGTTGCACGTGAATGAACATGGTCGATCTCGTCGAAGCATACACTGGTTCAACATCATAATTGTGGGCAGCCTACACCACCCAGTTTTAGACTAACAGAAAGGCTATGAAGAACTGATTAAGAAGTTGTTAAGAATCGGTCAAATGTTGGGTAGCTCGTGTTGCGTGTTGCGTCGTGCGTGTTGCGTCGTGCGGTTGTGACCCGTCCTGATATATGTTTACAGAGCACCAACAGAAAAAAGGGTTCCATGAAACGTGATGCGTAAAGGTTGGCATCCGGATTACCACGCCGACTCCGACAGGCGACGCTTGTCCAGGTCTTCCGGTCTTCCGGTTTACTGGGTTACAGAAAGTGTGGTAGCGGTCATTCTCAGCTAACTTGATACTTGGCGACATCATCTAACAATTCCTGGGCCGACATCTGCCCCGCTTCGCTTTTCGCTCCAAGCATCGCTGCCAGCTCCAGCACGCGTGTTTGTTCCGCTACAGCTTGAATGTGCGTTACCGTACGGCCCTGCGCTATACCTTTTTGCACAACCAGATGCTGATCCCCATAGGCCGCAATCTGCGGTAAATGTGTCACACACAAGACCTGATGTGAGTCGGACAGATCAAGGAGCTTGCGCCCTACGATCGCCCCTACTCGGCCGCCAATCCCCTGGTCGATCTCGTCAAATATGAGGGTCGGGGTGGCGTCAGCCTTCGAAAGTACGTTTTTCAAGGCCAGCATCAGGCGAGCGGTCTCACCTCCACTGGCGATTGTGGCCAAGGGACGTAGGGGTTCACCAGGATTGGCCGAGATCAGGAACCGAACCTGATCGATACCTCTGGCATCGAAGGCCAGACGTTGTTCTGAAACAAAACATCCCTCTGGGTCCGGCTTCTGCTTTATCTCGACCTGGAAGCTTGTGCCCTGCATGCGTAGATCGATTAGTTCTAACTCGATCGCCTGAGCCAATTGCCAGCTGGCGTCCTGCCGTTTGAGCGAGAGGACTGAGGCCAATTCACCGACGGCATGCAAGTGTCGGCCCTCATCAGCTTCGAGGTCGCTGGTTCGAGTCTCGCTCTGAGAGAGGAGATCGAGTTCAGCCCGGGCTTTTTCACCAAATCGAAGGATTTCGGAAATCGTATCGCCATATTTGCGTTTGAGCTGAAAAATGAGTTCCAACCGTTCCTCGACCTCGGCCAAACGTATCGGATCGTAGGCGATCGTATCGGCATAGTCTGATACAGCTCGCGCCAGTTCATTCACTCGCTCAAAAACATCTTCTGCCTGGCCGAGCAGGGGAGACAGATCAGAATCGACCCTTTCCAAGCGTTCTAGCATGCCTGTGGCTTTGCTCAATCCATCCAAGATCGCGGGCACTTCATTGTCGCCTTCGACCAAAACAGTATAGATGGCAGAAGACTGGGCGCTCAGGGTCTCGGCATTTGCCAGGCGCCGCCGTTCCCCTTCCAAGGCAGTATCCTCTTGGGGTGTAAGTGCTGCAGCATCGATTTCCTGGACCTGATAAGTCAGTAAATCGACACGGCGAGCGATCTCTCTGGCACTACGCCGCAGGACCTCCAACTCGTTGCGGATATCTTTGAGTGTGCTAACCTGCTGCGCAAGCTTTTTGCGCTGTGCCTGCAATCCGGCAAATCGGTCGAGAAGGTCGATATGCTCCCGTTCTCGCAAGAGCGAGAGATGTTGTCCCTGGCCATGGATATCAATCAGATGGGCGCCTACCTCCGCCAATAAAGCCTGGGCAACGGCACGACCATTGATGCGGCCAACACTTCGCCCACCTCGCCGGATCTCACGTGCAAGGATCAAGCTATCATCATCCCCTTCCAAACCCTGGCTTGCCAACTTCCCCTGCAACACCTGGCCTGCCGCACCCGCCAACACAAAAAGGCCTTCGACACTGGCCGAAGGGGTGTTAGCACGCACCATATCCTGGCTTGCTTTGCCTCCCAACAGCAGTTCGATGGCATCGATCAGAATCGACTTCCCCGCACCGGTTTCGCCCGTGAGTACATTAAATCCTGGATCAAAGGCCACTTGCAGATCGTCGATGATGGCGAAATTTCTGACGCGCAGTTCGATGAGCATTTTAGTTGTTTAGTCGTTTAGTCGCGTGGTCGTTTGGTCGCGTGGTCGCGTGGTCGGGTGGTCGTTTGGTCGCGTGGTCGGGTGGTCGCGTGGTCAGATGCTCGCGTGGTCGTTTAGTCGCACGGTCAGACGCTCGCGTGGTCGGTCGTTGATTGTTGATTGTTAGTTGTTGATTGTTGATTAGTCGCGTGGTCGGGGACTTATCAACACCGTGTCACCATGTCCCAAATCACGAGGCAAAGCGCAGGCGGGCGTAGTAGGCGCTGGCGGCCAGACCGATCACCAGGAGTCCCACCAGGTTTAGCCCGGTCAGCAGGACCATCGGCACGGCAATGACAGCGGCGATAGCCGTGGCATAGAGATTGAAGTTGCGAGAACGTTTGCGTCCGGCCAAGCGCCAGGTCAGTTCACCCAACGCCCCCCCGATGGCAGGACCCACAAAAAAGGCGATGATAAGTCCAAAAAATCCACCTAACAGTGCGCCCATCAGCAGGCCCCCTAACCCCAACAAAAAGCCGCTCACACCTGCGCCGATAAAGCCCTTGGTTTTATCGGTTACGGTTGCTGTGTAGAATTTATCCTGCTGGCCGCGCACGCATGTTTTGCAGCGGTATCCTACCGGCGTCTGCACGGCACATTCCACGCAAATGGGTTTGTTGCATTTGTTACAACGCAGCATGGTTTCGCGGTTTGGATGATTTTCACAATAGAGCACGTCAGTCGTGACGTTGACATCATGCTGATGTTCATCATCGCCTCTCCCATCTAAACGTCGTAAGGCAGCCCGGGCCTCGTCGTCAAAAGGGTCTATAGCAAGTACGTGCTCGATAGCATCTCTTTTTTCGTCAGGATCATCGGTCAAAGCAGCGAGCGCCTTGAGTGTGCCCTTGTCATCAGGTTGGATTTCGAGCGCTTGCCGGAAAAGACGAAGCGCATCTTCTTTGTCGCCGGCATAAGCGGCGGATCGAGCTTGTTTGCTAAGATTAGCAGCTGTTAAATCGTCCATTGTTTGACAGGTTTCTGAGAATGATATAGGCGGCCAGGTTCAACAGGGTTTCGTGTGGTACTAGAAGAACACGTGGTGCGTGATGTCTGTGCTAACGGAAAGCGCCTTTCTAGTAGGAGCGACGCAAGTTCCGAAAGAGCCCGCAGCTAATAGGATCGAAAGACTATCTTAAAGTTTTATTCGCTCAATATCAAGAGCGGATAGAGGGGGTGGGACTTACTTGCCAGGATCTGTTGATATTTCAGTATGAACATACGAACAACGATTTCCACTGCAAGCGGATTTGAGTGTTCCCTGGATGAGTTATAGGCCGTGCCATGTGCTCCGCCCTTTAGTCAAATGCAAGTACGACCTTGCCGGAAAGATTGAGGTGATCCCGGCGTAAAGCAGCGGACAATTAACAATTGTCAATTAATTTGACAATGGCACATTTCTCTAGACCATCAGGTACTATATCTTGTGGGTACCAGTTATTGACGCCCATATGCAGTAGGGTGACA
>PIVW01001046.1 GCA_003353825.1 Chloroflexota bacterium | reverse complement strand
GTGCAGGAGCTTGAGGATGAGTTTTTCGATCTCTTCGCTCGAGACGCCGGCAGCTTCGAGCGAGGCGGGCGTTTGAAGCGGTTCCGGCAGACTGGCTGTAGGTAAGGGGGGCAGTTCTAACCCCAGGGGCAACTCCTCTTCGGACGGGTACAGGTAAGCGCTCTGGATGAGACTGTGGCCGGCGCCAGGGGGATTCCACCACAACTGCATTTCTCGTGAACCTCCCACCTCGTTGTAGCGGACCTCGATATCATGGAAGCCCTCTGTCAGATTGATCATGCCATCTTTATTCTCGGCGCCGTGGGCTCCCCCGTTATCTACGACCAGCTGGCCGTCGATGTATACCAGAGAACCGTCATCAGAGCGAGTACCGAACAGATAGGTGCCGCTGGTCGGAGCTGCCAGCTTACCCACCCAGCGGATGGAATAAGGCTCCCGCAACACATTGTTTGGCACAATAAAGAGATCGCGTTGGATGAGGTTGGGCGTACCCGACCAATCTGGGGTCGAATAATAGTACCCCACCAAACCGTTGGATGCGCCAGGCAACGTATAAAGGGAATGCCTACTGACGAGTTCCATTTGCGCAGTATCCGGTGTCGACCAGCTTAAACGTAGGCGACCCGGATCGTCAGTAGAAGTATACACCAAGCGCAAGCTCTGGAAGCCCCCGGGCAATGTACGCTGTGTTATTGCAGCCTCTTCTGATGCCCGCAAGATCTCGATCTCATCTAAATAGAGCACCGCTTCACCCCCCGTTGACAACAACTCAAACGTGTAGTCGTCGAATCGGGGTACCAAAAGCGCGCCTTCGTAAGCAGCAGTAAAGGGTGGCGCCAAAGGCAAATCGGCCACGTAATCGAAATCCATGGTGTCCACTTGCTCGCCCCGCACCGGCGGTGTGGCGGCATCAGAACCAGGGCTATAACCCGCTTGTAGACCACGGGCGGCATCGTATGCAGTATGGGGGATACGGTAAGTGAAGAACAGCGTACGGCCGAACCGATCCTGATGGGCTTCATAGATTCCGCTCGGATAAAGCTGCTGGAACAGGGGGATCAAGCGCTCGTCGATTGGATCCAAAATAAACTCAACATCAGCGCCGGGATCTTCGCGCAATGGAATATCTCTGGCAAGGTTCAGTGGTGTGATATTATTTCTCCAGGGACCGGGCAGGGCACTCATAGTTAAAACCCGATACTTTTCCGCCCACTCAGAAACCTTTATCTGCTTAGGTTTATT
>PIVW01000425.1 GCA_003353825.1 Chloroflexota bacterium | reverse complement strand
AACATTGGGGGGTCGAAAACGGCTTGCACTGGGTTCTTGACGTCGCTTTTCGTGAAGATGACAGCCGTATCCGCATAGGTCACGCTGATGCTAACATGGCGGTCCTTCGCCATATGGCCCTGAACCTGCTCAAACAAGAAACGACCTCACAGCGTGGCATCAAGAGCAAACGTTTAAGATGCGGTTGGGATGAAACTTACCTCATGAAAGTTCTTAAGGCTGGCTTCCATTAAGACGCCGACTGCCCTAGCTTGTTTACTTGACATATTAGATGCGCTTGCCCTATACAACCCCCAGCTTATAGCTTGCACATCTCTCAATACTCCCGAATATCATCGCCATCGCAGATCCTGCAGTTAAGCGCAAAACCGATAAAGCTCTTCCGGCCCTCGGCGTGGTTGACCCAAAGGCGAACCGAGAAAGGGGGAGTATGCCGTACATGCTGACCGTGTCCACAGGATAACTCTGCCACCCAATCTCCGATCTCATCCAGATGCCAGCCCGTGATCTCTCGTTTCATTGCTGATCCACGGCCCGCAAATCGCTCAAGCGCCAATCGGTTTGACACGTGGCCAGGCGTTCAAGGCAAACGCAACCATGGCTCCAACTTCGAACATGCGCCCAAGCAACGTGAGGGTGGGGGCGCCCCCCACCAGTGCGCTCAACCCCACCAATAACACGCCACCATTCAACAACCAGTAGGCCGTCCAGGCAGCCCTGACACTGCCTCTAGAAGATCGAAAACGTGGCAAAATCCAGAAGGCAACGCCCATAGCCAACTGCAGTGTCCAACCCAGCAGCAGGAACTCGATGTGCGCTGGCAGTAGATGCCATAGCGCTGGCGCTATAGCCAAGCCTTTGTTGGCCAGCATCAGTGCGCCGAAGGTGAATCCCAGGATCAGGTACAGCAGGGCTGTGCGGATAAACCAGCAACTGAGTCGGGGCAAGTGTCAGCGTTCCTTGACCCGGGGCCAGGTGTTTGCAGCAAAGCCAAGGCCCGCCAACCATTGCAGGATGGCCGAAAGCAATAGGACCCATCCCCATAGTGTGGCGCCACCGCTCGCCAGCGCCAGCTCTCCCACAATCCTCAACAGCAGACCGGCATTTAAAAGCCAATAGACGCCCCAGGCGACTGACTCATTGCCACGGGGACGATCAGTCGAGAACTTTGGGAACATCCAATAGACAATGCCGAAGATGAACTGAGCGACCCACCCCACCATAAACATGTGGAAGTAGACAGGCGTAAGTGCATTAACCCACTGTGGTAGATTCAGAACCGGGCGCGCTGCTACCACGGCCGCAAGCAAAAAGACGCCGATCAGATAGGCCAGGGATGTTTTGATGAACGTGCGCGTGAGTTTTGGCATGAGTCAGGGGTCTGGCATAGCGCCCAAAGGCCTGCAATAGCTCACAGGTTTCGGCGACGCGCCAGCACAACGGCAGAGATCGTATTCACTAAAAACAGCAGGAGCGCGGCAGCATTGAGCATGCCACCCCATTGTCGCATCGTGACATCGACCGCCAGATCGCCATATAGCCGCAAGATCAGCGAGATATGCAGCAAGACCAGATGTGCGTAGAAGACAGCCAGGAAGGCCATAGGGCGGCCGAGTACTGCGGGGAAGATAATAAGCGCATGAGCGAATATCATGCTGAAGACGAAGCCCAGGAATATGGCGTGGAGCCAGGCGTCGTAATAGGGCCCGGCCGTGATCCCGCCGTAAACCAGCGCCAGTCCCCCAGCGATGGCCAACCACACATAGCCACTGAGCAAACTGATGGCAATAAACCTGGCTTGCCCATCAGCGCTCAATCGTCTACGAGCTATATCGTAGCGCAGCAGCCAGAGCGCCAGCGCCGCCATGCCCAGACCCGCCACGCGTACGGCCAGATCATAGCTCACGGTGGATAGCACTAACCCCGCCAACAGGCCAACGACGACAGCCTGAAATAGCAGGACTACCTGCCTGGGAAGCTGCAGCAGCCTGCTCAATTCCAGGCGTTCGCCGGCAATGGTAAAGACCAGAAAACCCACCCACCACAGGACGACCTCCGGTATGGAAGCGCCAAAGAGCCAGAGCAGATTGCCGATCAACCATACCAGCGCCCCCAGCCCGATCACAGCGACATAAGGAGCGGCATGTAATCTGTAGATCTGAATCATCATGATCAAGAGCCCCGCACTTCCCAGCGTAATCAGCAAGGGTCCTGACCAATGGCGTACTCCCAGCAAAATCAGGATTGCGCCCAGCCCCGTTAGCAATGGTGCAGCATAGTAGAGGCGCCTGGCTCGACCGCTGGTGATGTCCCCCAACCCAACCGCTCGCTCCAAACTGATGAGTGTACCCAAAAAACCACCAACCATGAGCGGGCCGTGCGACATGGGCAATGTCGGACGCAGAACGGGCAGGCCCCAGCCCATGCGCAACAGGCCGGCCCAGACACCGAAGAAGAGGGTTGCCAGAGCCAACATCAGTAGCAAGGGTGTTGGTCTAAAAGAGCGTGGAGTGTTCGATTGGGCCATAATCAGAGCAGTAGTAAGAGCATGGCGACCTGGGTTTTGGCAACGATGCTGTGTGGCAAATTGGGGGCTATATGTGACCACGTACCCGGCCTTGCTTCAAACGTATCTTTGCCCAAGGTCAATGTAGCTTCACCTTCGAGAAAGTGCAGGACGGCGGGACGGGCGGCGGTGTGTTCAGATAATTCCTGGCCGGCAGCGAAACCAAAGAGGATGACTTTAAACTCGTCGTCGCCGATTATAGTACGGCTAACGATGCTATCAGGTGGTATTTCGGGGAGTTGCTCAATAAGATTTGCAAAATGTTGATAAGGGGAATTCACGTCTCAGCCTCCTTTGGCGATACGAGTAATTTGAACATGCCATTCTTCCGGTCCTTGTTCCAAATACTGCCAATCGAATTGATCGGTGCGTTCGTGCAGGAGCTGGTAGTAGAGTGGCTTGGGGTCATGGTCGTTGACCAGAATAAACGCCTTTCCGATACTCAGATTGTCAAAAACCTCAAAGATCTGGGGGTGGCGGTACTTGGGTTCGATAGTTCGGACATCCAACACATGCGTGCTCGTAGCGTCATTGTCAAGAGACAGTGCCATATCGGTTCTCCAGGGCTATTTAAGCGGGTGGGCGGAAAGGTAATGCAGCCGCCACCACAGATAATAAATGTACGATGCTTGTCATTGCAACATGAATCCTTAAAATATGCCAGGACAAAAGTCCCATATTATTAACGTCGTAGGCTAGGCTAAATGCGCTTTAGGCCAGTTCGGCTTGGAGCGAAGCCGTGATGGACCGAGACTCAGCCTCTATCACATGGCTGAATTGATAGACGAGATAGAAGTTCAGCAAGAACAAACCCAAAGCTACGCTCTGATGCAGCAGCGCCAGCCAGATGGGTACGCCCAGCCAGATCACGCTCACCCCCAGCCCGATCTGAACCAAGGTCAAGACGATCATAAGCAGGATACCTTTGTGAATGGCATGGCTGTAGCCCCGTTTTTTGGCCGGATAATAGAGAGCGATGGCTACGATCAGTACGCTGAACGCGAACCAGCGATGCATGAAATGCACAGTGGAGGCCGTTTCGATCAGGTTTCGCCACCAGGGTTCGATTACCGATAACATGCCCGGCGGAACCAGATAGCCGAACATTAGTGGCCAGGTGTTGGACGCATGCCCTGCTTTCAAGCCCGCAACCAGTCCGCCATAAGCCATCTGGATCGTTAGCACGGCGACCATAAGCCAGGACAGGCGGTACCCGACGGTTTTCAGACCCTTGGGCTCCTTTTCTGGGAACCCGTAGTAATGTCGCAGCGCCATCCAGAAGGTGAGGGCCAGTAAGGACAGAGCCGCGAGCAAGTGGGCAGTGAGGCGGAGATGTGAGACCGATGGCCGGTCGGCCAGGCCACTACTGACCATGTACCAGCCTAAAAAGCCTTGGAAGGCGAAACCGATGGCGATGACGAGGTAGACTGCTGATTTCCGCCAGGGTATATAGCGTTTGAGTAGGAAATAGAAGAGAGGGATGACCACAATGAGCCCGGCAAACCTGGCAACCAGTCGGTGAAACCACTCCAAGTAGAAGATGCGCTTATAACCATCCAATGTCATTTCGGTATTAACTTTCTCGAACTCTGGCGTCTGTTGGTATTTTCTGAATTCAGCCTGCCAGGCCTCTTCACCAATGGGCGGGACAACACCACTAATAGGGTTCCATTCCACAATCGAAAGACCCGATCTCGTCAGCCTAACAAGGCCGCCGAAGAACACCATGAATACGATGAGGACACATACCACAATCAGCCACATGGTGACGGCTCGATTTGTTTGATCAGACATAACTATCAGTTTCCTTTATTCACGCTTTGGTTTTGGGGTAGGACTTAGTTAGGTTGGTATGCATAAGCAGCCAATCAGCGGAAGTCCGGGCGCGTTTATTTTTTTGATTTGACCATTATTATACCCGCACTAGGGCATGTTTGATAACCCTGAATACCTTTCGGAAACCACTTTACAACATCAGTGCAAGTGCACAAACCTGTTCAAGTCATCATTGAAGTACAAAATCACTGCCGCCGTCCACAGAGTGACATGGACGACTACCGTGAGGAGTTGAAAGCGGAGTTTGAAGCTCGTCCTGCCAAGAGCACCAAGGAGGCCGTCAAACGAATTGAAAAGCTGGCCGGCATTCGGCGCAGCCCCACTCAGGTGGACAAGTTCCTTAAAAACCTAGGACTGAAACGGCTCAAAGTCGGACACATCCCTGCTAAGGCTGACCCGGGAAAGCAAAAAGCCTTTCTGGAAGAAGAACTCGAACCCCGCCAGGAAGAAGCCAAGCAAAGAAAACGCCGTGTGTTCTTTGTAGATGCCGCTCACTTCGTGATGCGTCCTTTTCTCGGTTTTCTGTGGTGCTTCGTCCGCCAGTTCATTCAAGCGCCCAGTGGTCGCAAACGCTTTTCAACGTCTTGGGAGCTTTGCACGCGACCACCTTGCAGGTCGTGACCTTCACCAACGACTCTTAC
>PIVW01000034.1 GCA_003353825.1 Chloroflexota bacterium | reverse complement strand
TCTCCTTCCCATTCGCTCAGCGCCTTGCGCATGGTGACCCGATTCCAGCCCAACTCCCGTTCCGCTTCCGATTGGTTGCCGTTGTACACTTTCTTCACCACTCTTGCCATGAAATGGCGACGCTTATATCCACTCAGTTCGTCAGCGGTCTCGATCAATACCTCTCTAATTGCAGCTGTTTGAGACATCTTTTCCTCCAGAACTGTGACTGTGATCACAACAAGGATACCATCAAGTTCCCGGATAGTTATTAGCTTGGATCAGCCTTAGTAACTTTTCCTTGCCATTCTTCTTCAATGGTTTCCCATGCCCATACCACTGGCGACTTGTTCTAAAACCTGCCAAACCATAATACGTGTACCGCGAAACGTCGGTTTCCCATGACAGATATCAGTATCCGTCACTATATAGCGGCAATCATTTTTGGATTCATAATGTTACCTCACGTGTTTTATAGTCAAGGTGGCAGCAACTATCTGTCTTTATTTTATACCGCAGGTAGTATAGGCTGCAAGCGATCTCGGCCATTGCTTTTTCATTCTGAACGAAAGCGAGGGATCACTCACGGCCGGCATGCGTTTTGGTAACTTGGGGATTGCTTCACCAAACGACATCTCGTCGTCGTTCGCAATGACATAGAATGACATAGGTATGTAGTTGTTGAACCAACAAAACAGGCGGCAGATTCATTTGCGAATCTGCCGCCTTATCATCGTCCGATCTAAGGGTGGATAGCTAGAGGATACCCAATTCCTGCAGCTTGCTCTCGGGCACGACACCATTCACCCAGCCCCGCTCGGCGTAGTACTCCTCCAACATGACATCGATCTCGCTCAAAGCGCCTTCTGATCCCTGCCCATCTGCAGGCAGTTCCTGGAAGCGCTTTGGCAGATAATCGCTGCCTTCACCGATACCGGCCAGATTGTTGTAATAGCGTTCCAGGTTATAGACCCGGTCGCCGCAGGCCAACAGGCCATTGGCATCCATCTCTACCCCGGTAAAGGTCGCGTACTGAGTGGCGAAATCATCGAGGCTCTCGGCAAATGTAGAGAACTTACAGAGGTCCAGACAATCGGTCATGGTGTGGACATTCTGGAAGATGATCGTCAGTCCGCCTTTGCCTTCAGAGGTTAGGCGGTCGGTGAGATCGGCCGGCCCCAACACATTGCCGATGATCTCGGCGGCAGGCGTATAAGCGCGCAGGTGACAAGCGCCACGGTTACTGGTGGCGTAGCCCAATCCCATGCCCTTGATACCACGGGGGTCATAGGCGGGGATCGCCATGCCTTTAACTGTCATTGCAAGATCAGAATCGCCTAACTTCGTAGCGGCTTGATACGTGCCTTCTGCGAGCATGTCGCCAATCTCGTTACTGCGATGGGCAATGCTCTCCAGCACGGCGATCATGCCGTCGTCATCTCCCCAGGCCAAGCCGTTGCCATCGGTCAGACCGTTGTTGGTCGCCTCCATATACATGGAAAGTGCGTTCCCAGCTTCGATAGTATCCATGCCATAGCGATTGCACTGTAAGATCATGTAGCCGACCGCTTCGGTGTTCCCGGTCAGGCAGTTGGCGCCCAACGCCCAAGCTGACTCATATTCGTAGCTTTCGCCCTTGCACTTGTACTTGCCTGAGACAACCTCATAAGCTTTCTTGCAGGCCACCGGACAAGCATGGCAGGTCGGATCCGAGGTGAGAATGTTCTCGCGAACGAATTCACCAGAGATGTTCTCGCCTAGCTCAAATGAAGTGCTTTGCGAATTCTTGGTGGGCAGAGCACCAACTACATTGACCATGTTCATGAGCACATTGGTGCCGTAGACGCTAAGTCCTCCCTTTCGTGGTGACGTGATTACATCTTCATTCATGATGGCAGCCAGGGCTGCTTTGTCGGTTGCTTTGAACGCCGCTCGATCTGCCGGCCTTGGCTGTTGCCGTTTGTCGCCTTTGATGACAATGGCCTTTAGATTCTTAGAGCCGCCCACAGCGCCTGTGCCACCACGGCCGGCAGCGCGATCATCTTCGTTGATCCAGCCGGCAAAACGAATCAGGTTTTCGCCAGCGGGACCAATTGACATCACCGAACAATCTGTGCCGTGTTCATGCTGAAGATAGTTGATAGCGTCTTGCGTTTCCATGCCCCACACACTTTCGGCGTCGAACAGAGTGACCTCACCATCTTCGATATAGGCGTAAACCGGTGAATCAGATTTGCCTGTGAACAGAATGCCGTCTAGTCCGGCCCATTTCAGTTTTGCTGCGGACCAGCCGCCTATATGGCTGTCGGTGACAGTGCCGGTCAGTGGGGATTTGGTAACAAAACAGAGCCTTCCACTCATTTTTACTTCGGTGCCAGTCAGTGGGCCAGTCATCACGCACAGGAGATTGTCTGGTGAGAAAGGTTCGACCTCTGGGCCGTTGTCCAGCACATACTTTACACCCAGGCCCCTGGCGCCAAGATACTTCCGGGCATCTTCGTCGTTGATGCCCTCATACGAGACTTCACCGCTGGTGAGATCCACGCGTGCAACTCGATCTTTGAAACCGTTAATCGTTGTAGCCATAGGTTACGCCTCCTTTGGCGAAATGTGACCTTCAGCAGGGAAGGCAGATGGTTGAATATGGACGATACAAACAAAAAACGCCATGTCATTTCGACATAGCGCCTCGGATTACCAGACCTGCCCTCGAGTGAGGACTTTAGAGCATCCGGCGTTAGCGTTTCCATGAGCAAAGCACGCTCGCCGATTGTAGCGAATCAGAGGATTTCTAAGCATATTTGTAGAAAAAACCAATTGTGTCAGTTCATAGAGATTATTGCACGGGACAGGGAGATTGTCAATACACTTCATTCTCCCGATCGGCTTCAAATTCGGTTGGTCAGAGAGTGCGACGCACGCGGGTCAAGCAGATTCAATTCATCTGAACATAGCAATCACGCCTTATCAAACGTTGGACGTCTTGCACCCGGCTCACTCTTTTACCCCAGCCCCACAGTGCACCTCAGTCCGATCTCGTCACAAGATGATAAACGATATCGCTGTCTGAGATCACAGCGATGGGCGACATTCTGTCACCATCTCGTTCTACAACGACGACGCTGTGGATATGTTGTGACTGCAAAATATGAGCCGAAGACTCCAATGAAGTCGATGGATCAACTGTAATGACGCTACGAGTCATCCAATCCTGACACGTCGATTCACCCCAACCCTCGGGCAATGAGAGCGCAGCCCTTACGACATCAGTACGCGTTATGATCCCCTCCAGATATTGGTTTTCATCCACCACCACGAGAGAACTGATATCCTCTTCGTGCATCGTGGTGGCGATATCGAATAGCTTTGTATCCCGCGCACAACTGGTAATACCCAAGCGTTTTAAAGCCATCACACTAACAGTTTTCATCGAATTTCATCCTTCTATCGAGCAACACTGCGCCGGAAGATTTGCAAAAGGTCGATATCGACCTTTTGCAAAAAATATCTAGCCATTGTTCCCAGACCGCGCTGAGAAAATCAGGCTCTGTTGGGGCAGGTAGCAAGTAGCAGATCGCAGGTGCGAGTTCGGTTGCAGACAAGAGCTTGCCACTTGCCACACACATCGACAACAAGTTGTCGATAATTTTGCGTAAGTACCTACAATTATTCCAGACTGCGCTGGCATAAATGACTTGGTGACGAAGTGGTAACCTTGTCAGATAAGAGATCAAGATCGACAATTCTGCGTAGGTACCTATTCTGTGCTCGTTGAACTGCATTGAACTTTAGCACCGAGAGGACACAACGTCAAGACGAACATGTCTGGGGAATGCGACAGATGCTCCGAGATATACCAGATACCCTGATGCCACAACATAAATGTTGCGATACGAAGTCAGAGGATGCTATGATCAAATCTTCCCAACACTCAAGAAAGCCGAAATAACTTTGGAATACGAGTTTATTCGGTCATACGCCTGTTGTCGAGTAAGCAAAACTTATGACTCAATTAATCATCGCTGTAATTCTTTTCGTCATCGGTATTGGTCTTTTTGGTGGAGCCCTATTTGGGCGCTTACGCCAACGCCGAATTATCTTAGTGATCCTCGCCGTAGTGCTTTGGGCCGGAGCAGCATACATCGTAATCAACGACTCGAACACCGGCGAAGATGCCCAACAAACTGCAGCGATCGAGACGCCAGCTGTGGTGGCAACAGAAGTTGAAGCGGAAACCGAGGTTGCCGAGGTTGCCGAAGTTTCGACCAACACCCCTGTGCCCACCGCAACTCCGCTTCCGCAACCCACTGCGACTGCAACGCTTGAGCCTGAGTTAGGGCAACTTGTGTTTCCCAGTTCACGGGGAGGCAGCCTCGATATATGGCTTATGGATATGAACGATATCGAGAATCCTTTGCAACTCACTTCGGCGCCCGGCCCCGATGTAGAGCCGGTGATCTCTTCTGATGGGACTAAGATACTCTTCTTAAGTGGGCGTGACGTACCGGCCAACAGGCATGAATTATGGGTGATGAACATCGACGGTAGCGAACAGCAGCGCCTGTTGGAATGGCCTGAAAGCTATGAATGGGGCGCCACCTGGTCACCCGATGGCGAGCAAATCGCCTTTACCTCCACCCGCGATTACGATTATGAGATATATATCATGAACGCCGATGGCAGCAATGAGCCCATCAATGTGACCGCGAATACAGCGCTCGACACCTATCCCCATTGGTCTCCTGATGGCAAGTGGTTGGTTTATGTCAGTGATCGCGGTGGAAACTGGGAAATTTGGAAGATGAATATTGAGGCTTGTTTAGATGCATTTGCAGGGGATGGCGATACCACAGCGGCCTGCGAAGCCACCCAACTAACAGATAATTTGGAGGATGATTTTTATCCGCGCTGGTCGCCCGATGGTAACCTGATTGCGTTTGAAAGCAGGCGCAATACGAACCGTGATATTTATATCATGGATGCTGATGGCGGCAACCTCACACGACTGACCAGCGATGAGAATCGTGTACATGACAGCAACCCTATCTGGGCATTGGACGGCAAGGCCATCATTTTTAGTTCCGAACGGGATTTTGATTGGGACATTTATATCATCAATATCGACGGTACAGGTGAGAGGCGCCTGACATTTACAAAGGGTGAAGATCGATTTGGCGATTGGACGCCCTAGTTCATCGTGGCGAAAGCAGCTGTGCGGTTCGTAGTAGGCAATTCATCGCCGTGCCCCGTGCACTAAAACGCTTACTACGAACTGATGTCTTTTTGCACTAGTTTTTCTGACCGCGTCTCAACCAGCTCGAAATACGCAAACGCCAAAGTTCAGCACGTAACCGTCGCCAGTGTTGTTTCGCCTTAGCATTATCTGGTTGGAGGATCGGTGGTGCATAGGCGCGCTTTTCGATAGCTGCACCCAGTTCATCGATGCAGTCCGTGATGACCAATGCAGTCGCGCGATGCGGCTGTATACGGCTGATGAATGCACGCCACAGCGAAACATATTCGCCTGGTGTATACCATATCGCTGGAGTCACGCCAAGGGTGTCGCCCCAGGCTTTCAGGCGGAGATAGACTAGTTGCTAGGGATTGGCTGCCCGGCGGCGCAAACGCCATTCTCGGCCGGCAAAACGAATTAGTAACATGGTGAGAGCCAGACCAGACAGAGCAACCCCCCAGCGCCAGGCACCACGATACAGCCAGGCCTGGCGACGCAAATCATCTATCTCGGCCCTGAAATCAAGTTGGGCAGCGGCGGTGTCTACACTATCCAGACCGCTATCGGGCTCACGCACGTAGGTCGGTTGGGCGGCAGTGGGTTCGCAAGGTATCCAGCCATAAGCGGGAAAATAGATCTCGGGCCAAGAGTGAGCATCTGCTTCAGTGACCGCAAAGCGATTGCGCTCGTTGTCGTAAAAACCGGCAGCATAGCCGATGGCGAGACGGGCTGGTAACCCTATGCGCGCCATCACTACCATCGTTGTGGCGTAGTAGTCACAATAACCTTGCTGTAAATCAAAGAGGAAGTAATCGGCTATATCAACCACGTGTTCGGGCAAGTCTAGGATATCTAGATTATAAGGATAGCCGCGGAGATATGCCTCTAACGCTTTGGCCTGATCATAAGGTGTTTCAGCCTCGGCGGTTACTTCTCGAGCAAGAGTTTTCACGCGATTAGGCGTCGTATCTGGTAGTGTGAGATAGCCAGCCAGAGAATCAGATACAGGGGCGGGGAGCGAGCGTAATTTCGCTTCCGACACCGCCAGTATTTGTGAAATTACCGTATAGTCGCGCGCTCGCACCTCTAAGCCTATGATGTCGTGAGGCTGCCGGTAATGGGCGGTGTAAGAACGATCGGCGGCAATCGGTTCGCCCAGGGCATAAAGCCAAGTCGGCCTATCACCCACGAAATCAAAACTCTGGCGGATGGATCGACGCCCTTGTTCGGAAATGGCCAACCAGGATTCGCCAGGTGTGTAGCGCACTGTCTCGATCACTTGTGGATTTTCCCAGCCGCGTCCCAAATAGTCGGAGAATGTGATCCCCCGCCAGCGGTAATTCGCCTGAATCTCGGAGCCGGCAGCAGGGTCGCTGGTGCGCACAAACATAGCCAATTTTCGCCCAAGCTCTGGGGCCGCTCCCAATAAATGGGATCTGGGCAATCCCCCCTGTTCGATGATCTCAACCACAATAACGCGCCCGGTGCCACTCAACGTTTTGAGCACTTTTCGCTTCCGTTTGATCGTGACCAACGGGCGGAAGGGATACCCTTTGGCAATAACATGATTGGGCACGCCATGATCGGAGAGTATGTGTTGCAAGGATTCCAATCGCCCGTTACGAGTCGTGTCGAATGAAGCCGCATCGACGAGCAGAGCGGATGAAGCTACATCGCGTCGCCCTAACTGTAATAGTTCACCCAACCATTCGCTCTCAGTCGAGGGTGTAATCACGATCATGGTGCGACCCCGCCCAATATCAGGTCCAACCTGTTTGAGCACCCTAGCTAAGGGCCAGTCGTGCGAGGGTTCGGCGTTGGCCAGACCGTGCAAGAGTTGCCAGAGATGCCCTCTATCCGCGTGTGGCGGCACGCGTAAAGCCTGTTCTCCGTAAACGATCAGACCCACGCCACGATTCTCGTTCAAGTGGCTGGCAGCAAGCGAGGCCGTAAGGATGATATCATATTCGAGGGTGCTTTCCTGATCTGCGCCAGCTTGCACCGATGCATCCATATCCAGCACCAGCCACAGATCGCAGGCTGGTTCCAAATCAAACTCCTTGATCATGAGCTCTTGCTTCTGTGCGCTCTTGCGCCAATGCACAAGACGCAGGCTGTCGCCGGGGATATAGGGTCGCACAGTGCGAGGGAGCACCGACTGCACGGGCGCAGCGGTTGATCGCCGTGATCGTCCCCCTGCGCGACCTCTGGGCAGGTCCAGATCGGGCAAACGCATTACGCGTGGATACACCAGTAGTTGCCTGACTTCCGGATACTTTATCTCCACCTGAAACAGGCCGATGGGATCACCCATCAATACAGACCAGGGTCCGAGGGTAAATACACCCCTTTTGCTACATGCACCCTGGGAGCGCCAGGATGTGCTGGAACGAGCATCGACCGAGACGGCACGGTCGATCTCGTAGCCGGGCACATCGGAACGATCACTTACCGTGGCCCAAAGCACGGGAATGTGCTGCGGTTATGGAGTTGGAAGCGCTCTTCGAGCGTGTCCCCCACGACTATCCAATTGCCTCTGGAGCTGCGTTCTACCTGTATTTTGTCCCTCATCTCCCTCGCCCACAGGTACGAGATCCCGAGCAGCGCACTTAATCCCACCAGGAGTGCCATCCAGGTTTGGTGCGGTTCCACTAATTGCAAAAACACCAAGACGCCAAGCAGATACAAAGGCAACCTGGTGCGAAGCCGTGAGGGTACGCTCATCATGAGGCGACATAACGCCATTTTAGTCTGCCCCACGTTAGCAAGCAAGTGATTGGGCCTATCCGAGACTGTCTCTGTGACCAGACTGCGGCGGAGTTTTTGCACGGGATCGAGTTTGCTGTTGTGGTGGTCGGCCCGTACCGATGGCATCATGTCGGAGATAAGACGAAAAGCCTCGGTCCGTTCGCGCACATGCGCTCCCTGGCGACGGACCATCGACCGTAAAAGTGGGCCGCTTAGTTGCATGCCGTCACGATGAGGTCGGCGTACAGCGCGCAACAGGGCATCACCCAACATGTGCCCTTCGAAATGAGCGCAGGTTATATGCAAGAACGAAGGGCCAAGGCCAAGGCGTGCTTGTTCCACCGCTTGCTTTGCCAACCGCCAGACCACTTCGACCTCGCTGCCATCTCCCTCGAACGCGGGCATGCCAAAAGAGCGGGCACGGTCGGCCAGTGTGCCCCCGTCACCATATCCGATTGAGTTATGATAGCCCAACTATCATCTTTGCACACGAACAGCACCGGCAATTGCCAGACCACGGCCAGGTTCAATGACTCCAGCAGCGCACCTTGATTCATGGCCCCTTCGCCAAAGAAGGCAACGGCAACGGTTTGAGGTCTCAGACGTTTGGCGGTCAACGCGAACCCGGTTGCCGCCGGGCCAGACGCTCGGGCGAAAACAGATGCATGTGCCCACCCATGCCGCCGCAAAGTCCATCTTCTCGGGCCAGAAATTTACGTAATAGCAAGACTGGATCGACACCTCTCATGAGCAGGGGGGCGGTGCCGCGATGATCCAGAGCGAGAGCGTCCCCATCACCGAGATGGGACATAATACCGGCAACGATCGCTTCTTCGCCTAACCCCATATGCATTTCACCGAAAATGAGGCCATCGTGCCACAATTTTGACACCGCTTCCCCGAACAGGCGACTTCTGAGCATGTGCGTGTATAAGGCCCACAGGTCGGGATTCATATCATAGTGTCCCCAAAGATATGACTGATCGACGTTAATAAGCCGATTGTATCCTATTTGAACCTATTCCTCAGTAATCTCACATCACTTTGAGCGCGACATACAGGAGCCTGCAACAGTATCAGAGTATTGCGCTTCAATTCATTCGCCAGAGGCATCTGTGCAGATTACGCCGGTTGCATCGCACTGAGCACTCGCAGCCCCACACTATCAATCACAATACGGGTTAAATCGGCTATATCTCAGTACATTACCACCCAAAGATGAACAGTTGCGCAGGGGTTTGTACGGCTTTTGCGGGGCGTGTCATGCGTTGTTATAATGCAGCGCGTCACACCGTCGCCCTACGGAGCACGGGCGTTCGCTCAACAACCACTTATGCGAGGATGCATATAATGAATTTTGCTTTCACACCTGAACACGATATTGTTCGAAAAGCCACACGAGATTTTGCGGCCAAAGAGATACTTCCCAACATCAAAGATAACGACCGTAGCCAAACCTTTGATAAGTCATTGATGCCCAAAATGGCGGAAGCGGGCTTATTGGGCATTTCCATACCTGTCAGATATGGGGGAGCGGGATTCGACTACATAAGTTTAGGGATTATTTCAGAGGAATTGGAATATGCGGATACCAGCGCCCGCGTCATCATCTCGGTGCATAATGGCCTGAACTCACTCGGTGTCTTTCAGTGGGGGACAGAGGAACAGCGGCAAATGTTCTTGGTGCCACAGGCACTGGGTGAAAAGTATGGCGCCTTCTGTCTTACGGAAGCGGATGCCGGAACCGATGTGGCCGCCTTGCGATCGGTCGCTCGAAAGGATGGCGATGACTATATTATTTCAGGGGAAAAAATGTGGATTAGTCTGGCTGATGTCGCCGATCATTTCCTGTGGTTTGCCAAAACCGACCCACATGCTCAACCTGCTTTCCGCGGTATCTCTGCCTTCATGGTGGCCCGAGATATGGTTGGAGTGACCAGTGGCCCAATCCATGGTAAGTTGGGCGTGCGAGCCGGCAACACCGGTTGGGTCCACTGCGATGAGGTCCGAGTTCCTGGCAGCCACCGCATTGGTGCAGAGGGGGAGGGATTCAAAATCGCTATGTCCTGCCTCGACAACGGCCGCTACACGGTTGCAGCCGGAGCCCTGGGATTGACACGCGCTTCGCTAGATGCTTCCCTGGCTTATGCACACCAACGCAAGACATTTGGCGTCGAGGTCGGCCAACATCAACTGGTCAAACGCATGATCTCCCTTATGGTGCAGCGAGTGGAAGCGGGCCGTCTGCTGGTTTATCAGGCCGGTTGGTTGAAGAACCAGGGAAAACGTAACACGCGTGAAACGACGCTGGCCAAATGGTTCTGTACCGATGCCAGCTTCGACTCCGCCTCCGACGCTATCCAAATCCATGGCGCCTATGGCTTTTCGGATGAGTATGATGTCGAGCGCTTTTTGCGCAACAGCAAAGGAGCCGTTATCTATGAAGGCACACGTGAACTGCAACAACTTATTCAGGCAGACTATGCGCTTGGCTATCGTCAGGACAAACTATTACGTTGTGAACTACCCCCCTATGACGCCGAAGCATGGCAGTCTGAACTATAGAAGGAACTAATTCCATTTGTAACTATGCAGCCTAACGACAGTTGCTTGCAAAAGCCGTACTTAAGCGAACGCAGATATCGCAGATTGAACAAATCAACACCGATAATTCAGCTAATCTGTGAAAATCAGCGTTTATCCGCGTCCCGTTGTGCGGTCTCAGAGCGATGACTACCAGAAGGCTGACTAGATATTCCCATTGTCAGAAGGAGACCTTTTTATGCGTTATCTTGTCTGTGTCAAGCAAACGCCGGACACGGCCGAGCTTCCCAAAGTAAAACCTGAGGAAGCGGCCAGCGGCGAACTGAGTATCCAATTGGTGGTCAATCCCTGGGATGAACATGCCCTGGAAGCGGGTATTCAGATCATGGAAAAAAACAGCGGCAGTGCTGAAGCGATCACCGTGGGTGGTGAAGGTAGCGTCGAGACGCTCCGCAGTGCGCTGGCCATGGGCTGCAAAGGGGCAACCTTGATCGAAAACACCGAAGCCGATGCCTGGGGCGTTGCCACGTTGCTGGCAGCAGCTGTCGAGAACATGGGCGATGTGCAGTTAGTGCTCACGGGGCAGATGACAGTTGACGGCAATAGTGGCACCGTTCCGGTAGCAATAGGTCGTAGGCTGGGTTGGCCCGTTATCACGGGCGTTGCAAAAATCTTGGCTGTGTCAGATGACAGTGTGACGGTGGAACGTGTCGTAGGACAGGCCCGCCATACCGTCAAGGTGCAATCACCCGTTGTTCTTTCTGTGATCAAAGAGATTGGCGAACCACGCTATCCTATATTTATCAACATCCGCAAGGCCTCGCGGGCAACGATCCCCACGTTGACTGCTGCCGACCTCGGTGTTGATACTCCCGCCCCTGTGGTGGCTATGACCGAGTTTCGAAAACCACCTGCTCGCGATGCAAAGGTCCAGCTTTTTGATGGCTCGCCCAGTGACGCAGCCAGCGCTTTGATCGATGCTCTTCTCGCCGAAAAGGTGCTCTAACCAAATCAGCAGACTAGCGTTCACGATACTCGCCCGCTCAGAGAAGGAGTCGTGGTCCAGTGCCGAGAACAGATAGCTGTGCTTTAGGAGAAATCGTATGAAAATACTTGTATTTATCGAAACCGATGGTGGAGCCGCCGTTGCCGGTAGTTGGGAAGCGCTGGGCAAAGCCCTGGCCCTCAGTGATGATGTCGAAACCCTCGTCATCGGCGAGGGCGTGGCGGATGCTGCAGCTGAAGCAGGGTCGCGTGGGGCTGCCAAGGTCTATGTGATCGACGACGCCAGCCGGGCGCTATTTGATATCGATCTTTATGCAGCAGATGTGAAAGTGGTGTTGGCACAAAGTGGTGCGGATGCACTTCTGGCCTCACACACCGATAATGGCCGTGATCTGGCGGCTGCGGTAGGTTATGATCTGGGGAGTGGCGTCATTGCCGATTGCTTGGATATCAGCGTTGATGGTGCTAAGTTCAATGGCGTACGTCCCCTCTATTCTGGAAACATCCTGGCTACAGTCACGACCGATGGTTTTCCACAGATGGCGACCTTGCGTCTGCGAGCGGCATCAGCAACTGAAGCCACAGGCGCTACGGCCGACATCGTGACAGTCGCCCCGGCTGACGCAACCGCCCGGGTAGAGATCCAGAAGGTGGAGCCAGCGGAAATGGGCGAGATCAGCCTCACCGATGCCAATATCATTGTGTCGGGTGGCCGTGGTGTTGCTAACGATCCCGAGAAAGGCTTTGAACTGGTCGGTGAATTGGCTGTCACGCTCGGTGCGGCGGTGGGAGCATCCCGTGCAGCAGTTGATGCAGGCTTTATTCCCTATAAACATCAGGTCGGGCAAACGGGCAAGGTCGTACGACCTGACTTGTACATCGCTTGCGGCATCAGCGGCGCCGTGCAACATCTGGCCGGTATGGGATCGAGTAAGGTGATCGTCGCCATCAACAAGGATAGCGATGCACCGATTTTCAGTGTGGCCAACTACGGCATTGTTGGCGATCTGTTCGAGATCGTGCCATCGCTTAACGAGGCGGCGAAAGGGAAACTAATCCACTGATCAGTTGAGTAAACGTATTTTTGAGATCGGCGGGCGTCTCTGTCAGTTTGGTGCCCCGCCGAATCAACTATGCCGATCAGGTGGCGCCAGGTATAATGATGATTCTAAGCTCGGTTAGCCGCTTCCAAACACAATACCCCTTCAGTACCCACTGTTGCGGCATGCGCAGTTCGAGCGGGAAGTTCCAGACGATCTCCACTCTCCATAACGATATCCTCTTTTGTTGCCGACAGGTGGAATGTGATAGACCCGCTCACCACATATAGGATTTTGTTGTAAGAGTGGGTATGGGGGCTGTAGACGAAATTGGGGCCGTTAGACCACGGGTACGGTTGAAGCCCCTCACCGTGCATTTGCCTGCGAAGTTCATCTTCACTGATTTCGCCGAAATCCCACTTGGTGAACTGGTAGGTCATTTATGCAAGCTCGTGTAGAACATCGCCCATACTCGAGGCATCGTAGCCGCCCAGGGCCAGAACAGCGCTGCGGAAACCTTGGCTGCGGATGATAGCCAGCAACGGAGCCAAAAGGTCGCTTTCGTAATATGCTTTGGGGATCAGCAGTTGGTATTGTTCTTCGAACAGAGGCAGAAAATCCATATCCAGAGCACGGGCGGCAGCAAGGATGCCGAGGCCACAATCCGCGGCGCCACTTTGCACAGCGGCAGCGACTGCCAGGTGCGTGAATTCGGTGTGGTCGTAACCGCTAATGGTGGATGGCTCGATGCCCAACTGTCCGAGTTTGTAGTCGAGTAAGACGCGGGTTCCGGCCCCTCGTTGGCGGTTCACATATACGATATCCGGGCGAGTGATATCTTCGAGGCCATGCAGCTTTTTAGGGTTACCTCGCTGGACGATGAGCCCCTGTGTGCGGCCTACAAATCCCAAAACAATGAGCGGGATGTCAGGTAGATAGCGTTTGATATAGCTGAGATTATATTCACCCGTGACCTCATCCAGCAGATGGGATCCGGCCAGATGTGCTTCACCCCGCCGCAATGCCAGCAAACCGCTCAACGATCCCACATTACCTGAGCTAAAGTTGCGGTCGGGGCGTTCGCGACGGAGTTTATCGGCGAGCAAGTCCAAGGTAAGATCATGGCTACCAAGGTGCACAATTGTCTGATCGATCACATTGGGCGGGCGCAACAGTTCCACTGTGACCGTATCACCAACGTTCAAACCCTCTGAAAAACGGGGGATGTGGGCAATGCCATCCGCCCGCACCATTGACATAATCACCCCGGCGCCACGCGCTAATGGCGTAGCCACAACACGCTCACCTACACGCCCCAAGGTCACACGCACGTATTCGTCCTGTCCCATAGGCGAGAGGACCTTACGGCTAATGCGAGCCTCTAGACATGGGCGAGGCGCCACATCCTGCCCAACCCATTGCTGCAATAAGGGTTTGATTAGCAGATCAAAGGAGATCATGGCACTGACAGGGTAACCGGGAATGCCGACCACCGGTCTGCCCTTTGCGTGTCCCAAAATGCAGGGATGGCCGGGGCGAATCGCCAAACCGTGAACGATCACCTCGCCCAGTTCGGCAAAAATCTGGGCTGTATAGTCCTCCGACCCTGCCGACGACCCTGCGTTGACCACCACCAGATCGTGATCCTCGAGGGCAGCGATGACCGCGCGCTTAATGCTGGCGTAATCATCGGCAATCATTGGCAAACGGTTGACACAGGCGCCCCACGCCTCTGCCATGGCCCCCAGTACAATCGAATTGAATTCGACGATATCACCCGGTTTCAGTTCGCTGCCCGGGGCGACTAATTCGGTTCCCGTGGGCATAATGGCAATTCGGGGCAGGCGGTAGACCTGCACCTGTGAATGTCCGCTGCCGGCGATAGCGCCGAGATCCTGGGGCCGTAATTGGTGATTTGCCGGCACGACCAGTTCGGTGGCGACGATATCTTCTCCCATGGTACGCACGTGATGCCAGGGCGAAACCGAAGCCAATATCTCAATCTCTACCTTTTTGCCTGACCCCAAACGCTGTGCTTCCTCGATGGGGATGACTGCATCAGAGTTTGTAGGCAGGGGATCACCTGTATCCACATAAAAAGCCTGTTCGCCTACCAACAGATTAAGGGGGCGCGTCAGAGTGGCTCCAATTGTGTCAGCCGCCCGCACAGCATACCCATCCATGGCAGAGGCGTGATAGTGAGGCACTGAAGTGCGCGCCCACACTGGCGCGGCCGTTATCCTGCCATTGGCCTGAGCAATGAGAATTGCTTCTGACGGCAGCCTGCGCAAGGCGCCGATCGTTTGTAGGGCGTTGTGCCAGGCAGTTGTAGCTTCATCCAGAGGGATATCGTGTAGGTAGGTCATATTATTGATGCAAAGTCACCATCACCCAGGCGTCCTGCTCAATACCCAGACTATCAAGGTGAACCCGCACGACGCCATCTGCATGGACGAGAGTGTAGATGAGGTTGGATTTGCCGAAAACCGGTACGGCCCAGAGCTCGCCATGGCGTTCTTCCAGCCGCACCTGAATATGATCTTCACGGCCGGCGGCGCTGGCCACCTGGCGTGAGAGACGGGCCTGCAGCTGTGGTTTGAAGGCGTCGAAAGGAGCAGCGCCAAGATTCAGGCGAATGGTGGGCGACACAAAAAGATCGAAGAGCACCATAGCGCTTACCGGATTACCTGGCAAGCCAAAGAGGGCTTTACCCATGGCAACAGAAACGATGGTGGGCTTACCAGGACGGATCGAGACACCATGCGCCAGGATTCCCGGCTCGCCCAATGCGCCCAGCACATCCACGCTCATATCGCGATAACTGACCGAAGAACCGGCGCTAAGTACGACGATGTCGCAGGTCTCGATGGCGTGACGTACAGTCTCTTCCAATGCCTCACGTTGGTCGGGCACAATATCGTATGACACCGCTACGGCGCCCGCTCGTTGAGCCAGCATCGCCAGCGTATAGGTGTTTATATCGCGCACCTGACCGGGGCCTGGCGTTTGATCTGGGGGGATGACCTCATCTCCAGTGGAGATAATGGCGACGCGGGGAGCACGAGCCACTGTAATTTCAGTTAGACCCAACGCCAGCAAACCACCGACATCCTGCGGGCGCAAGCGATGCCCGATCGGTAAGATTTTCTCCCCTTTGCGCACATCCTCGCCAACCTGAATGACATTCTCACCCACCGCCACAGATTTAAGTATTTCGATGCTGTGTTCGTCAGCCACTTGCGTGTTTTCCACCATGACGATGGCATCAGCGCCGGAGGGCACCATACCACCGGTGTGGACGATGGCCGTTTGCCCTAGCCCGACCTCCAGATCGGCTTTCACGCCCATTGCCACTTCCCCGACCACGTCGAGAAAGGCGGGTAGGCTGGGCGAGGCGCCGTAGGTATCAGCAGCCCGCACAGCATAGCCATCTACCGTACTGCGAGGAAATTCAGGCAGATCATGGGGGGCGCGGGGCGCCGCTGCCAGAAAACGATCAAGTGCCTGTGCCGTCTGAACTTGCTCTGGTCGAACAGCGGGCTGGTAGTGCTCGATCAGGCGCTGCCATGCCCTGATCGGTGTTAATACATTGAAGAATTCACTCATAGACGGTGTAAAAGACTAGCTATCTGTTCTTTCCATATAGTGGGAAATCGCATTTGCAAATGTCTCAAAATCACCCAGCCGTGTTTTCAAGATGCCATACACGTGACCTGCATCGACACGCTCATACTCGTGCACAATGATGTTTCGGAAACCTACCATATTACGCAGAGGTATCATGAGTTGCTGAGGAATCACATTCTCGTCGACAAGGATTTCGAATACGTTTCTATAGGTTTCAGGATGACGCGCTAATTCCTGAGAGCAGAGTCTTTGCCCAATGTCCAAACACATCTGAATGGCAATCTGCAATGAGTGTTCAACTGCTCTAAACAAACGGATATCATTTCGAAACTCGTCGAAACTACCGACCTGATCTCGCTCACTCCTGAGATAAGTGAGTTCCTTTTCCAGAGATTTCAATCGATCAAGAATGATGCCGTTTACGCTCACCGAACCGGCCCTCCTTGATTCTGCGTAACATCTCGCGTGATTGAAAATCATACATCGGTTTTAGATCAAAGTAGGTTTGCGCAGATCGAACCTCAAATTTCACGCGAGCGTCGACATCTTTCTCGTACAAGATCTTGGCAGTTACGAGAATCTGATGGCGAAGAAAGGGTTTTGCATTGTTTAGAATGACGACATCTATATCACGTTGGGCAAAGCGCGCCAGGGCAAATTTCAACTCGGTCTCTCTTGACAGGTTGTCCAGAGGATCCTCTTGTACCGATCTGGCAAGCAGAATGGCTATATCGATATCAGATTGCGGACGCGCGATCCCTTCTGCCTGTGAACCAAACAAGTAGACAGCGATGACATCTGCTTGTTCCGAAAGATAGGCGATCATCCCCTTGCTATCGAAGTCGGGGATCAAGCTGAGTTTAGCAGGAAGAGGCATACCAGCATGGTAGCATAGGTACATTGGCCGGGCAACGCCATTAGGTCTTGCCATTACCTGTTGTATATTCCACTACCCTGCTCATTATCGAAAGAGCACCTGTTGCGCAACGAGACGGATTATCCACATCCCGGGAAAAAAGATGACGACGATACCAAATAGGATGCTGTGGCTGATAACATCGCTCATCAAGGCGACACGTTGTTGAACCGGGTAACGCGCAGGCGTCAGCAAGCAGGCTGGCGACAAGTTGTATTTCGAATTGGCGGTCTCATGGCAGATTGTGTTGGTAAATTTGGCGTGGTGGGTTGGCAATGACCAAAAGTGCCTGAGTCTGCTCGACGCCCAACGTTCAGACCCCACTTTTTGCAGGAGGTCACCGCCGCCTAGTTGCTTTACTAGAAACTCTGGAAAACTTTTTTGAATTATTCTTTATCCCCGTTTACACAGGTGCGAACGAGCAAAACCCCTGTATACGGGGGAGCTGAATAGCCGTTTTAGACTTTTCCAGAGTTTTCAGTGCTTCATGCTTTAATATCTACGCCACGCCATGGTCGGGACAACCGCCCGCAGGCTGTGCAGTTCATGGGCGTGTTGGGGATCTTTGTGTGAGAGGTACCCATGTTTACGGGCTTTTGTAAATTGGCAAGTAACTTTGAACTCAAATCCCGAAGCTTCAGACAGAGGGATCGTTACATCAGGATTGATATTGCCGCATTGTCAAGGCGATTTGGACATTCCCTGCTGATCCTAGGTCGTTAGTAAGTCACGTTCCAGCGGAAAGAGAACGGCGATTGGGCCAAATTTCAATTATCCACCGACAGATCCAATCGCCTGAGCATATCTTTCAAGTCAGTGAGCGTATCCTCATCGAACCGTGTGTAGGGCTCGCGCACCTGCGGTGATGCGATTACGCCGCGCATACAGTAGATTTGTTTGCGCAGGGCCAAATTGATGCGCGCCTGATTCTCAAACCGCATCAGTGTACAGTAGCGATCAAATACCTTGGTGGCGCCGTCAATATCGCCACTGCTGAACTTCCGAAAGATCTCGACTAATATCTCGGGGAAAGCGAAGCCGGTCATCGTGCCCACAGCACCATGGCGTAACTCCTCCAGGAACATCGTACCACCCAGGCCGCCAAAGATCTGCACATTGGGATTGATGGCCAAAATGCGGCTTGACTTCATGGGCGTTGGTTCGTCTTCCAGCTTCAAGAATCGACAGTGCGAGACCTCCTGGGCCAGGTTGGCGATGAAATTCACGCTCATGATAACCCCAGAACTGGCAGGATGATCCTGAACAGCGATGGGAATGTCCACTGCATCAGCGACGGTAAGGTAGTGTCGTCGTAACGCTTCATCGTTAGAACGGGCTAACTTGGGCGGTGCAACCATGATCGCCTTGGCGCCTAACGCCTGTGCACGCTTGCTGTATGCCACGCAGGGATACGTCCCCAAGTGCGATGTGCCCACGCAGATGGGTATGCGGCCATCTGCCGTTTCGACAACAGTCTCGATAATCCGATCACGCTCGCTTTCTGTGACCTTACTGGTTTCGCCCAATACGGCCAGAATCGTCATGCCATCGACTCCCTGTTCGATGGTGAAGTTCGTCAACGAGATCAGACTGTTTACATCCAGGCTGCCGTCAGGATTGAAGGGCGTAGGTGTGATGTTAAACACACCTCTCATGTATCCAAAATCATTCATGTCTAGGTCTCCTTTCATCAAAAATAGGACGCAATCACAGTGCCTTCACAGCGCCACCGTCTACCAACAGTGAAATGCCGGTGATATAGCCGGCTAGCTCCGAGGCCAGAAATGCTGCGGCCGCGGCCTGTTCTTCGGGATACGCCAGGCGGCCTATGGGTATGGTGCTCGCCGTGATTGCCAATTCTTCCTCCACACTGATCCCTTTCTTGGCAGCACGAGCACCCGCCAGCTCGATAGCGCGATCGGTCGTAGTAGGTCCCGGGCAGATGTTGTTGACAGTGATGCCATGTGATGCGACCTCACTAGCTAACGTCTTAGCCATGCCGCCCACTGCCAGTCGTACTGCATTGGAAATCATCAAATTGGGGATCGGTTCTTTGAGCGAGCGAGCGGTGAAGTTGATAATGCGTCCCCATTGTTGCTCTTTCATGTCAGGCAAGACAGCACGGATCAAGCGCACAGCGCTCAGGAATGTGAGCTGATAACCATACAACCATTTTTCGTCGGTGGCGGCATCAAAAGTGCCTGGGGGCGGTCCGCCCGAATTGTTAATCAGGATGCTGACCACGCCCAGGTCGCGCTGAACATCTGTCACCAACTGAGCAATACTGTCCTCCTTCGTTAGATCAACCTGGTAGGCAAATGCCCGCACACCCGAATTCGCGAGCTTGACACTTTCCAAAGCTGTATCCAACACATCGGCTTCCAGGTCACAAATGGCAATGTCACAACCTTCTTCAGCCAACCGTTGTGCCGTTGCCAGGCCCAATCCGCGGCCCGAGGCGCCAATCAGGGCAACTCGCCCTCGAATTCCTAAATCCATCGTAGATCTCCTTTGTGGGTTCTTATGTGTGATCAAGTATAACTGAAATACCCGTCACCAAGATATTCATAGCGGTTCAGGGACTCCATTGCGGAGGTAGAACTCATCCATATTCACGACGCGACCCCTTTCATCACTTTCAATGGCAGCAAAACAAAGCGCCAGTGTGTACAGGTGATCGACGCCGTTGCAGGTCAAGGGCGAACCTTGGCGCACATGAGCCACAAAATCTCCTAATAAGGCATCGCTGTCATCATAGAAAGCGCGGCAGGTCGGCAGCTCGACCGCAGTCAGGGCAGGGTCGGCTATGGTGGCGGTCGCCAGGTCATCAAAAAGCTGACGTTGGATGATGACACCTTCGCTGCAATCAGTACGCCACAGGAATTGAAGTTCATCCCACCCCCCCGTCCAGGTACCAAGATAGTTCACCTCCAGGCCGCCCGAGAGGGTCACTAGACAACTGACATTGCTGTCGTGAGCGTACATACTCCAGCCCGGATTCCAAGTCCGGCAAATCACTTGTTCCACTTCGCGGCCATAGCAGTATCGGATCAAGTCTAGGTGATGGATGCTCTGCTCGAGCATCATCGGGTGTTCCATAGTCAGTGGGTACTTATTCAGGCCGGGTCGAAGTCCATCACGGTTACGCTGATAGGTAAACTGGCCGAAACCAGGTGCTCCAAACACTTCCTCTGTCACCAATTCGCGAATTTTACGGCTTACAGGCAAGTACCGAAAGTTAAGCCCGACAGCGAGCGGCAGTTGGGCCTTTTCAGCCAGGGTCACGATCTTAATAGCCTCATCCAGATCCAGGGTCAACGGTTTCTCCGCCAGAAGGGGCAATCCGGCATCGTATATGAGGGTGGCCTGTTGCAGATGGCCTGCAGGTGGCGTCACCAACAGTACGGCGTCGCTGGTAACAGCACGTAAGGCCTCACTGAGATCGCGGAAAGCCGGCATGTCAGGGTTGCCGCTCACAAACGTGCTCAACGCCAACTGATCGATGTCAACGACCCCGCTTAACGCAATGTCGGGGCGCCGGTTGATGACCGACGCCCACATCTTTCCCCGGTTGCCGAGGCCAACTAACAAGATTCTGAAGGGTTCTAAAGCAGAGATCATCGTTGATAACACCTGTTTTGCTATTGACGCGCCATAAATGTGCTCATTCGATCCACCGCTTCAGCGATACGCTCTATAGGCTGCACGTAGCTAATGCGGATATAGTTGTCGCTGTCATCGCCAAACATGCTGCCTGGGAAGATCAGCACTCCCGTCTCGCGCAGCAGAGATTCGCAGAACTGTGGCGCAGGCAACCCTGTCTGGGAGACATTGGTGTAAATGTAGAAAGCTCCTCCCGGCATGCCGTAGCTAAAGCCCATATCTGTCAAAGCCTGCATCAAGTAAGCGCGCCGCTCGCGATAGGTTTGCAGCATGGCTTCGACGGGATCTTGGGGGCCGGTAAGCGCGGCCAGAGCAGCGTACTGTGAGGGCGTGGCGGTGTTGATGCTAAGTGTATGGCGAGGCTCGATTATCATCCGAATAAAAGAATGCGCTGCGGCCATGTACCCTACGCGCCAGCCGGTCATAGCATATGCTTTGGAGAAACCATTGAGAGTGATCGTCCGTTCTTTCATGCCGGGCAGAGACGCTGCCGAAAGGTGGGTGGAGCCTTCGTAGATAAGCTTGCCGTAGATCTCGTCACTGATGAGAATTATATTATGACGTTTCACCAGGTCGGCAATCTGGCGTACGATAAGTGGTGGGGTGACCGCTCCGGTGGGATTATTGGGCGTTACCAGCACCAAAATTTTTGTACGGCTATTGATCCGGACCTCGATCTCGGCCGGCATCAGTGCAAAGTCATCACGTTCGTAAGTGGGCACTGGTACCGGCACACCGCCACAAAGTCTTACGGCCTCGTCGTAACTCGTGAAGCGTGGCGATGTGATCAACACTTCATCGCCCGGATTCACGAGACTGAGCATGCAGAGCACGATCGACTCCTGGACACCGGCGGTGACAATGATCTCTTCCCGTCCGTAGTCCAGGCTATACTCCCGTCGCAGCGTATCCGCTATCGCTTCGCGCAGTTGAGGTATCCCCGCCGGATGGGTGTAATGGGTCTGACCGGCGTCAATAGCTGCCTTGGCCGCCGCAGAGATATGTTCGGGTGTATCGAAGTCAGGATTACCACGGCCGAGCGCGATTACATCGGACAATCCGGCTGCAATCTCCAGCATTTTAGTTCGGTAGGAAACGTCCTCTTCGACGATACGCGCTGCCAGGGATTTAAGTAAAGGGGATTTTTCCATGATCAAACCATCCGTTTGCCTTCTAGAAAAGTCATCCGTACCCTGCTGATTGCGTCGAGTTCTTCCAGAGGATTGCCATCAATTACCACGACGTCGGCCAGTTTGCCCGCTTGCAGTGTGCCCAGGTTACCCTCAAGACCATTGATGCGCGCTGCCACACTGGTGGCGCTGCGAATAGCGTCGTAGTTATCCGCTTTAACCCCCAACTTGACCATGAACGCCATC
>PIVW01000424.1 GCA_003353825.1 Chloroflexota bacterium | reverse complement strand
ATGAAATTGGTGGGAAAGGTGACTGAGCCCGCTGCCCGAGATACCGTAATCTGCTTGTCCTCCATAGGTTGCCTTAACATCTCCAGCATGCGGTTGCCGAACTCGGGCAATTCATCCAACAACGACCGTCAGAACCCATATGTGCAAGCTGTTGTGTCTGGCCAACACCATTTATCATGGTTCCGGTCTGGTCCATAACCATGAGTAGGTTGAGTCTTACGCTCCACATCAGTCGCCGCCGGTTCTGGCACGACAAAACACAAGAACCAGAGCCACTTTTGCTTTTGTCGCGGCGCGCGCTACGCTGCAAGGCGGTCGGGCTGCATGTGATGGTTATCTGGCGCTCAATCCTAGTGATTGCATAACCTCTTCCGTTACATCCTCAAATAGCTCGTTGTCCATCTCTATATACTCGAAGCCATACTTCTTAGCCTCCTGCTCAATGTAGGCGCTCATCCGCTTCACAAACATTGCAAAAGCACCAATGTATTGGTCGCTAACATCCCGCATCCAATCATGCTCATTCTCTTCAGCAGATTTCTTGATGTTCTCTTTGTGATTTTCTCCTTGATTTCCGATAAATACGACCCGATGGGGGATGTCCTCAAGCTGACTCATCAACTCGGGAAGAACAGCAACTCCTTCAATCAGTGCATCTCGACCCTCATCATTCTCTCTCCTGATAAAAGCCTCTACCGCTTTCCAAACGACATGACTTTCCTTTCTCACATAATCAATGAGTTCTGCAGGATCCTGCATTATTAACTTCACCCGTTCCGCCATGGGCAATTCATTAAACTTGCCAAAAACAAACAAGTCTGGTGCCGCTTCCGGGCTCAGAACATTCTCCAGCACTGCACCGAGGGTATCCGTTGAAATAACACTCACAGAATGTTTCTGCTGAATCTCACTGGAGATTATTGATTTTCCAACTCTTGGGGGACCACCTAAAAGAATAATCATAATTCAATATTCGTCTTAGCCATCCACCGCCCGATGCGGCGGGAGCGGGTGGAGCGAGGGTCCGCCGCATCGAAAAAGCTCAGGTGCACAGCGACTTACCCGTCGAATCGCACTTGGAAAGCTCCCTCACATAGCCAAATCGTGCCGCGATACGGCCGCGAAGCGGCATCGCCTGCAGCGTGTGTTATGCGGCGTCTTTCCAACAGCTCCTAACACTTGTAAACAGAAACATCTCAACTCAATCTCACAGCTTGTGCTTATTCCTTATGGCTCGGATGTCTTCAATGTGTCCCTCTATGTGTTTTGTTTGCATTTCCACCACATACTGGACTGAGGTCGCTTGCTCTTCCCCATCCGGTAGCGTTATCAAAGTATACTTCTCCCAAGCGTCGGGTGTCTGGTGCAACAACTGCGAGGTGTGGCATCGGTTCGCTCGAAACAATGCTAATGATGGTTCTATCTCTCGCGCTGCGTATCCCCAATTATCTGCCCATTCATCCTGTGGTTTTTCCCAATACCATCGATAGCTAAACAACCCTCTGCTGTCTCCCAACGATGCTTTGATGCACATACTCCATAGACCATCCCCGTCAACTACGTGATGTACGATCTGGCGAATCGTCCAGCTCTCAGAAGTCTCAGCCACGTCAAGATTGGTCTCTTCAAGGCCAGCAAGAGCAGCTTCCAGTTGTTCTGCCCCTTCAGCGTAGCGTGTGAGCAGTGCTTGCATATCAGTCATAGTTACTTTTTTCTTCATGTCAGTGTGTCTGAGAAGCCGCATAACGGGCGGCGGAAGGAACGGTCTTGTAAAGAATCCAATATTAGGACCAGATCTGGTTCTAAACCGTCGAGAGATTCGAGCGCAAATTACAGGTTTACCGCGTCCCAGAATCCTACTCTCAAGTCTACGTGAACCGTCCCTTTTTCACTATGATCCAAATCATATATCACATCTGATTGGCTGACTGGTTTAGGTGAACTCATTAAGAACGAATGTCAGAACCCATATGTGCAAACCAAACCTCCAGTCGGCAGAACGATTCCAACGAACTGTCAGGCCACCACCTGTCTGGCACTTTCTGAGGCCAGGTGGCGGCCTATTGAATACTCGCCATCGAAAAAGCGAGTTTGACGTTACTGCCGCGCCATCGCGACCTTGTACCGTTCCTCGGGCGTGATCAGATGATCGAGATCCTCGGCATTCTCATCGATGTCCATCTGCACCCAATTCACTGTGCCGCTGAACTCGCTGTCTTTCGGACCATAGTCCGGCGAGACCGGCGAGCCGGCGTCCCTGCCAACATCGCAGGTATCGGTACCGAAAAGCATCGGCACCGTCATGTCTACGCGGCCTTCGCCATCTTTCTTGCCGTCCACATACAACCAGACGCTGCCCCCCTTGGCTAGGCCACCGCCGTCGTAAGTGAACTCCATGCGGACCTGATGCTTACCGGCGGGGATCGCCTGCTTGCCCTCAGCAAAGTAATGCTCGATGCCGAAGAAGTTGTAGCAGTGCTTGAGCTTGCCGTCCTTGGCGTAGAAACTCCAGCCGCCGATTCCGGCTCCCATGGAAACGATAACGCCGTTGGCACCGGATTTGGGCACCTCGATCTCAGCGGTTAACGAATACGATTTATTGTGCATTTGGAGGACCGCATGTTCAGGCAACCGGGACATACCACCAAACAGCATCTGTGTCTTTCCCTTGATCAGTTGCGGCCGACCCGCGATATCAGCATTGAAGCGCTCAAACGATCGATCATCGAGCGGGAGAACATTGTATTTGGTCGCCTCGATTAGGAATAGACGCTGCAATTCGGCGAGCTTTTCCGGATTTTGCTTTGCCAGATCCTTCGACTGCGTCCAGTCGGTGTTCGTGTCGTACAACTCCCAGACATCATCATCAAAGGTACGGTCGTAGGCGCCAACCCAGGGTACACCGTGCCGGGTCACCGCCGTCCAACCCTTGTGATAGATGCCACGGTTACAAAACATCTCGAAATACTGGATTTCGTGCCGTTCTGCTGCCTTGGCTTCATTGAACGCATACAACATACTGACGCCTTCGAGTGATGCCTGCTGGACACTATTCACGATCGTCGGTGCAGGGATTCCCGCAACCTCGAGGACCGTCGGCGCAATATCAACTACGTGAGCAAACTGTGAACGGATCTCGCCTTTGGCTTGGATGCCGTTCGGCCAGTGCACGATCGTTCCGTTGCGAGTGCCGCCCCAATGTGAAGCTACCTGCTTTGTCCATTGGTAAGGCGTATCCATGGCGTGCGCCCAGCCCACTGCGTAGTGGTTGGAGGCTTCCGGTCCACCGAACTTGTCGATATTACTCATCAGGAACTCAGGAGTCTCGATCGTGCCCATACCGTTAAGCACAGCAATCTCGTTGAAGCATCCGTTCGGCGTTCCTTCGGCGGAGGCACCGTTGTCGCCGATGATGTAGTAGACCAAAGTGTCGTCAAGAACTTCCAGGTCATCCAAGGTGTCGAGCAGCCGGCCGATTTGGTGGTCGGTGTGCTCGAGGAACCCGGCATAGGTCTCCATCTCGCGGGCAAGAATGGGCTTGAGCTCCGCAGGCATCTCATCGTAGGCAGGGATTTCGTCGGGGCGTTTGGTGAGGACGGCGTCGGCGGGTATCACCCCCAATTTTTTCTGACGGGCAAAAGTTTCTTCGCGAAGTTCATCCCATCCGCCGTCGAATTTGCCCCGGTATTTGTCAATCCATTTCTTGGGTACATGGTGCGGGGCGTGAGTGGCGCCAGGCGCGTAATAAATAAAGAAGGGCTTGTCTGGTATGAGCGCCTTCTGTTGGCGTACCCATCCCATCGCTTTATTGGTCATATCCTCGGTGAAATGGTAGCCTTGCTCAGGGGTTTTATCCGGTTCTAGCGGTGTCGTGCCTTCGAAGATACCTGGATAGTACTGGTCGGCCTCTCCACCGATGAAACCGTAGAAGTACTCGAATCCGCCGCCGCCGCTGGGCCAGGAATCGAATGGTCCCATCGGGCTGGTCTGCCAGACTGGTACCTCGTGGCATTTGCCGAATTGTGCCGTCGCGTAGCCGTTGAGCTTGAGTGTCATGGCAAGCGGCGCCTTATCCTTTGGTAATACTGAGGTATAGCCAGGCGCCGACGTTGCCATCTCGCAGATGCCGCCCATGTTCACCGAATGATGGTTGCGGCCGGTTAGCAGTGCCTGGCGGGTGGGCGAGCACAACGCTGTGGTGTGGAAGCGATTGAGCTTCAATCCGTTTTCTGCCAACCGCTCGGCCGCGGGGGTGTTAACCGGACCGCCGAAGGCGCTGCTCGCGCCAAAGCCAACGTCGTCAATCAGGATGACCAGCACGTTGGGCGCGCCTTTCGGGGGTCGGATATCCCGGATCGGCGGGAACCTAGTTTCCGGATCTTTGGCATCGTAGGTCGTCAGACCAACATGTGGTTGGTCCGGGATTGGCAGTATGGATCGGCTTATTGTTTGAGGTTTGCCTGTCATGAAAATGCTCCTTTTCCTTGTCTTGAGTAAGGTTAGTGACCCAGTTTGCGTGCCTGCCAAATGGGCGGGCGTGGACAACGTTCGGGTATCGAAAAACGTTCGAAGCCAGAAAAGTGGTTGTAACTGGCGGGTGATACCATTGTACCTTTACCGCTCCTGGCTCTGTAAATTGTCAACACCTCTTGGACAGATCGATGGTGTAAAATAGTGGAGAGATTCGGGCGTAAAATACAGGTTTACAGAGTCTCAGAATCCTACTTTCAAATCTATACGCCTGAGCAGAGAACGCCGGGCTTTTAAGCCCGGTGGTGAATGCGAGGCTTATGAGTGCTTAGTTTGTTGACCATCCAAGTAGGCTCTAATAACCTCTTCATTTTTCTCACCAATACTTTCAACAAAATATCCATCAGCCCAGAATGAGTCTCCTCACAAAAAAACTTTAATTTCAGAGGCAAACTCTTTTCTGGGTAGGACTGCACTTCAACTGGGAGTAGGACACCATCGTTGAATGAGGCGTAAAGCCTCTAGCGATGGCCGCCCTCGTTGCTTGTGGGGCCGCCACTGCGGCGGAGGAACTTTG
>PIVW01001045.1 GCA_003353825.1 Chloroflexota bacterium | reverse complement strand
TGCAAAGCCAACGATGATGATCGCGACCAAGATGATCCAGACCCATACCGGTGTACTTGTGATTGTGTTAGTTAATTGTTGCATCGCCCCCACCTCCTGCCTGGGTATGGTTATCACTGTCGCGGAGCGTGCACAACGTACCTTTCAGGGGCATAGCAGTTGAAGTTTGACAGGTATTTATACCAAAGAACGTTGATATTGACCCAGTTCAGTGAGCCTCGCTGCCCATGGCCTCGTTGAGTTCCTTGGCCTTGCGATAATACTCCTCAGCCTCCTGCAATTCGCTGCGGGTCTGATAGACAGTGCCCAGGTTGGCGTAGGCGGCGGCCAGCAGGGACCGATCGCCTGTCGCCTCTCCGATCTCCTCAATCTTGCGGTAGGCCGCAATCGCCTCTTCCAACTTCCCGGTGCGCCGAAGCGAGTTCCCTAGCCGGTTCCACTTCTGCGCATCCCTCAGCTCAAGCTGCGTCGCCTGTCGGTAGGCTGGCGCGGTCTCCCCGCGGATATCGTAAAACTTTAGTCCTAACCCCAGTAGGATCAACGGCAAGGCCATGATGACCCCGTAACGCTGCGTGGTCCGCGCTGCCTCAGGATCCAAGCGCGAGCACGAGAGGAAGCCGGACTTGTTCCGCGCCAGTGGGATACCAAATAAGAACAGCATCACGAACCCCGCGATTACCAGTGAATTGGTGATATCGGCATGTCTCTCAATAATTCTGCTAGCATTTTCACATTCTTCTCCCCTTCATTTCCGTAAAAATACTCCTCAGATCAGCCATTACGCAGCTTTGTCATTAGATATCACCGAGTAGAGAGGCGCTTTTTTGCTGCAAAAAAATATTATACTCGCCAACATGAGTGAAATGTGGCGGTAAAGATGGCTAAAGCGGTTGGGGGCTTGCCTAGAAGACCTCATGGGCCGGCAGGTTTGGGTGAGTGGGTAGTATCAGCCGCGAAGTGTGAGATTTTTGGCGAATGATCCTAAACCAAGTCATATCCGAGTTGTATTGCGTCAACAAGTTAAACCAACTCCACGCGTAGCGACCTGCCCACAGCCGATGCAACATCTAGCGATAACTCTCGCCCGCGCCCCGGTGCTTGGCGCTAATAACGATGAGTATCTGGGATAGCGTATTTAAGGTTTATACGGAAGCCTATCACGACGGCGTTAAGGACACGTAGCGCTATGCTTCTTTGACGATCGCTAGCTTAGCTAGATGTTCATCAACCGCTTCAATGTCCTTTT
>PIVW01000423.1 GCA_003353825.1 Chloroflexota bacterium | reverse complement strand
CAACAGGGCAAATATCGAACAAAAATAGGGATGAGTGCCTTGAAAACGATCAGTTTTTGACACTTTCTTTCCACCAAATTGTCTGTTTTGGCGCCGTAACGAAATTGGCGAAGGTATTATCATAACGATAGCGGTGAAGGATTTACCGATGTGACTGATTTAGCAAATGTGGATGATCCGGGCACGGGCAAGAGCGCGTCCTGGGGCGATTACGATAACGACGGCCATCTTGATCTTTTCGTCGCCAACTGGTCTTGCATTCCTCGCTGCCCCCATCCCTACGAGGGCGAACGTGATGCCCTCTATCATAACAAAGGTGACGGTACGTTCGATGATGTCAGATACCTGTTGAACCCTGGCAAACAAGGGGCGGGATTCATCGCCAGTTGGACGGATTACGACAATGATGGGGATCTCGATCTCTATGTGGTCAACGACGAATTCGTGATCTCGACCGGTAATCTCTTGTATCGTAATGAGGGCGCCGGTTGTGATGGCTGGTGTTTCAGTGAGATCTCCGCAGAGAGCGGTTCCGATACGCTGGTTATGGGCATGGGTTTAGCGGCTGATGATTTTGATGGCAATGGCCTTGTCGACCTCTACTTTAGTAATGCCGGGGAAATGAAACTTCTCCAGCAGACTGAGAGCGGCGCCTTTGTCGAACGAGCCGGGGATGCGGGCGTTTCTCTCGATCGAACGGCCGTGGGCTGGGGCGCTCTCTCGCTCGATTATGATAACGATGGTTGGCGCGACCTTTATCAGGCGCTTATGATGCATAGGACTTCCGTCAGCCCCTTCAATCCCTTATATCACAATAATGGCGATGGTACTTTCACCCAGGTCGGCCACGTTGCCGGCGCCGACGATCCGGGGCCCAGTGTGGGTGTCGCCTACGCCGACTACGATCGAGATGGCTGGGTAGATCTCATCGTTGGCAACTATCGCAGAGGTTATGAACTCTATCATAATCAGGCTCTTGAAACCGAGCACAATCATGGGCTGACATTCAAACTGGTCGGTGGTGGTCCTGTCAATCGTGATGCCGTTGGCACGAAGGTTTGGGTTAGTACCAGGGATGGGCGTACGCAGATGCAGGAGGTGCGCAACGGTGTTGGCCTGGGTGGCGGTAGCGCCCTGCAATTGTATTTCGGTCTTGGCAAGTCTGAGGTTGAATCTGTGGAGATTCTCTGGCCTTGATGGTAAGGGGGTGGTGGGCTTCGATAGTCTGCGATCTAACCAAGCCTATACCATCGACTACACCGGTTCAGTCACGCCGCGCTGAATAGAAGGATACACTCAGTGGTGCAAGATCGATCTTCGCACCTGCAACTTCCCCTGTCGCCCTCTGCCATTTGCCTTGCGGCAGCCTCACGGTCACAAGCTCTTCTCCGGCGTTCACTGCCACGACCATGTTGTCTGAGCCCCACCACCGTTGTGCAATCCACACACCTTGATCATCGTCCAGCTTATGTGACAGGATCTCCCCGTACGTCAAGGCTGGGTGCTGACGGCGCATAGAGATCAAGTGTTGGAAATAAGCCAGTAGATCGGTATCCTGGCCATCATCCCACAGCATTGGGTGGCGTGATTCCTCGCGATGAGGACCTTTTGAACGAGGCTGGCTAAGACCAACCTCCGTGCCGTAGTAAATGATGGGGGTACCGCCGCATAACCGTAGATCGCCGGTTGATCGGCTGTACCGTCAATGTTCATCTCCCGGCTCCAATGAGAGATCGAGGCATCCCTGCTGTGCCATCCCTCGATGCGGTATCTCACAAAGCTGCCTTGAGGTTGCCCCGCTAACTCACCTTCCCACACTTCTGCGTAATCCCAGTAAAGGGGTTGCCAGCGTGTTTCAGTACGTTGCAGGTCGATGGCGACGCCTTGGACCGCTTTCCCACGCCCTCCCTCTGGTTCTCGGCCATCCACAGTTACATAAGCCGTGAGCTGGTCGGGCTCAGGATCCAAGGGATCGATGTCGAATTGGTGGCGGATTCCGCTCCATCGTCTTCGTTCAGCGGCCAGCGTATTTTCATCTGCCTCAAGGGCGCCGAAGATGAAGTCTTGCATGAGAGGGGTGTTGGCAGAATCGTTCATGGTGATGGTCTGGGTGGGGATCAGACAATGAATTGTCTGGCTGAAAATACGAAGCGCCCTCAGGCGCTAGTACTCAGTCAAGCCTAGAGTGATGAATATGTCATTCTGAACGGAGTGAAGAATCTCCGGTTGCAAAGGCGAGATTCTTCGTTTCACTCAGAATGACATCCAGAAAGGTATGCTTGACTGACTACTAGTGTTCGACATGGGCTGGTGTTCGATGGCGGAACAGACCCTGCGCGGTCTTCGTACTTTGAGGGCGTGTTCTCCGATCATGCCAGCCGAAGTGCATAAAACAAACCCGGCCAACCCACATGAAATAGCATAGGTCAAACCGGGCTGTTTTGTAGTGTTAAATTGACATAAGGAATGAAGTAAAGCTATCCCTTGACTGCACCTACAGTGAGACCGCTTTGTAACTGGTCTTGTACAAGATAGAAAAGGACCAATGTGGGCAATGCGGCAATGAGGGCGCCGGCGGCAAATTCGCCCCAACGCTGTGAGAACTGCTCGCCGATGAAGAGCGCTAATCCCACCGCCACCGTGAATTGCTGCGTATCTTGCAACATCACGCGCGCGAGCAGATAGTCCCCGTAGGTGCTGATAAAGGTGAGAATAAAGATCACCACCAGGATCGGGCGTACCAGGGGGAAGATGATCTGCCAATACGTCTGCCATTGTGAAGCACCGTCGATCTGTGCCGATTCGTCCAATTCACGGGGCACCGTGTCAAAGAAACCCTTCATCAGCCAGATATTGAAGCCCATGGCCCCACCCAGGTAGACGAGAATCAGGCCTCCGTGTGAGTTGAGACCGAACATGGGATAGTAACGGCCGATGCTACGTAGAATCAAGAAAAGCGCCGTCATGGCCAGCACATTGGGGAAAACTTGAGCCAGCAGAATCGAGCGCAACAAGGGCTGACGCAGGCGGAAACGAAAGCGGGAGAAGGAATAGGCGGCAAAGGCAGTTAAGAGCACCACCAGGATCGATGTGGTCCCCGACACTTTGATCGAATTCCACACCCACAAAGGGAAGGGATGTCGCTGGTTGCTGAGGATCGCCCGGTAATTATCTAAGGTAGCACCTTCCGGGATGATGGCGGTGACTGAGATACTGTTAACAGGATTGATTGAGGTAGAGAAAATGTAGACGATCGGGAAAAGAGCAAACACGATAGCGATGATGGCCACGGCAAGTCGCCAGAGGACGTTGATCCGCTTCTGCGCGGACATCGTGCCAAATCTGGAGGTTGTTGCAGAATTAGACATTTTCGGACGCCTCCTCCAGCATGCCCGTAAAACGGAAGTTGAATAAGGTGATGGCTGCGACGATGATGAATATGATGATGGCGACAGCAGAGGCCAGGCCGTAGTCAGCACCGCGTCCACCTGCAAAGGCCAGGCGGAAGGTGTAGCTGATCATAATATCTGTGTGCCCGGCCGGTGTCGCCGCCCCGGCGATAGGCGGCCCCCCTTCATTGTAGAGGTCGATAATGGTGAAGTTATTGAAGTTGAAGGCAAATGAGCCTATCAGTAGCGGACCTACCGAGATCAGCAGTAACGGTAAGGTTATGCGCCAGAAACGGTAAATGCCGCCAGCGCCATCGACCCGAGCCGCTTCGTAGATATCCGTGGGAATACCTTGCAACGCCCCGGTCACAATCAAAAACATGTAGGGAAAGCCCAGCCAGAGTTGAATGATGAGGATACCTACTTTCGCCCAGAAGGGACTACTGAACCAACCGGGATTCCAGGCGCTGCCAATGGGGCCTAAGATGGGATTGAACATCCCCCTCCAGATCAGTACGCTGATAAAGGCGGGGATCGCATAGGGCACGATCATCAACACCCGGGTCAGGCGACGTGCGGGCAGATCAGGATCATTGAGGATGATCGCCAGGAAGAGCCCTAACGAGAAGGTGATGATTACACTGATAAAGGCGTAGGCGAACGTCCAGGCCGAAATAAGTGTGAATGGGCCACGTATGGCAGGATTGGTCAATATCCGCTTGAAGTTAAGAAAACCTACCGTAACAGGGAAGCCGGGTATTAGCTTGGCGCCCTCCTCTGAAGTGAAGGCGCCATCGATATTGGCGTAAACCGTGCCGTCGGTCTGATCGATCATCGCATCCAGTTCTTCGTCATAAACAAAGCGCTGTTCTGCCTGTGCCGCCTTCGAGCCCGAGAGGATGCTGATCGCAGCTTCTTCTGGTCCAAAACTGGCTTTTTCCAGGTCACCGAGCAACACCAGTCGCCGATTTCTTGGCACCTGTTGGTAGTCATCGATAAACGTGGGGATACCATCCTCGTTCAATTCGCCCTGTGACTCTGCGATCTCCGATACAGGGATCAGGACCCCAGCGATGGCCCAAAATGTGTTCCCATCCTCATCCACTAACCACAGCCCAAACTCCTCTGACGGCGTTTGAAACGCTGTCCAACTATAAGTAACACCCGATTCAGGAATATAAGTCTGTTTTTCGATCTGTTCGATGGCGAGTGGTTTTTCGACGAGGTGGCCGTCACCGAAATTGGTGAAAGCGGTATAAACGGTAAACATCACCGGGTAGATGTGCATCATGGCCATAAAGGCCAAGGCGGGCGCCACCCACCTTAGTGGCACAGCGTCCGTGCGCAGAAAGACAATGTTTATCGCCAGGACAACCAGGGCCAGGGCAACGCCAAAGGCCGTGTCGCCATCCCTGATCAGTTGAAATGCAAAGACTATCGCCCAGGCATCGAGTACCATTAGCAGAACCAGCCGCAGGATCAGCCTGGGCATATTATCTGCCAGAGAAGAAAGGGGGGCGATTACGCCCCCCTCCTTGCTGGCTGACTTAGCAGCCATAGTCGTTTAGCTCCCTTCTGCAATCGAGGTGCGAACCTGCTCGGCCGCATTCTGGAAGGCCTCGACAGGGTCTGCAGATTGTTGGAAGATCAAGGTGATAGCATCACCCCAGGC
>PIVW01000033.1 GCA_003353825.1 Chloroflexota bacterium | reverse complement strand
GCGCCCCATGTTTTGATAAGCGTCCATCTGGCGGCGAGCCTTTCCTGCCCACTCTGGCGGTACAGGCCATTCCTGCCAGTGGTATTCATCGACGCCACTGACATTGAGTGTCGTGGGTACTGCCACCTTCGCGCCCATGCTGGCGAGTCTTTCGGCATACTCCAGGCCGGCATCTCCAACATAGACTGTACTGTCGATATGTGCCTGAGTGATGTCCAGCAACGCTCTTGCACCGTAAAGGACTGCCATCTTCACCAGTATTCTCATGGCCATCTTCACGGCCGGACCTGCCGCACCTTTGAGGGCAGCGCTATCAGATTTGCTGAGTTCTATCTCGTTGTTGGATCGGGCCACGCAGGTGCTGTCCTTGATGTATGAGCTGACGCGTCGGGATAAAAGCGCTCTGCTCTGCGCCATAAACTATACACGATAGCAATGTCATGTCAAGCACTTTTTCATACCATCAAGCTAAGAATCCTGAGTTCCAAACTCGCCGTACGCGTCACTAATCCCGAAATTACCCTTAACCCCGACCGACTGCAAATCTCGACCGAAAGTTGACATGCTATCGCAGCCCGTTTCGGTCAAGACGACATTATCTTCGATGCGGATGCCACCCCAGCCGGGAATGTAAATACCTGGCTCAATCGTGAAAACCATGCCTTGTTCCAGGAGCGTTTCGTTGCCTTCGACGATCCCCGGATCCTCGTGTACATCCAGTCCTAAACCATGGCCGGTGCGATGCACGAAATACTCTCCATAACCAGCGCCTTCGATTACTTTACGCACCGCCCGATCTACATCCTGGCACGAAACCCCCGGTCTTGCTGTCTCCCGTCCACCTGCATTGGCAGCCTGCACAACGCCGTAGATCTCACGCAGTTTACCATCCGGCTCCTCGCCAACCACAAAAGTGCGGGTGATGTCCGAAAAATAGCCGTTGACCGTTGTCACAAAGTCGATCAAGAGGATATCGTCTTCCTCGATCACACGCTCCGTGGTGCGCCCATGGGGCATGGCCGAGTTGGGGCCGCTTTGTATCAGGGGTTCGATGGGTACGGTTTCTCCGCAGCCCTGCAGCATAGCGGCTGTGAGACGGCTGCATATTTCTCGTTCAGTCATGCCGGGACGCACTTCCGCTAGGACATCGGCCAGCGCTTTCTCGGCGATGCTTATGGCGCGACGATGGGATGCGATTTCATCAGCATCTTTGCGCACGCGTACTGGAGTCATTACCGATTCAGCCTCGGTGATTTCGATGTCGGGTAAAGCATGTGTCAGCAACGAATACTCCAACAGGCGCATGCGCAGATACTCTGCCGCAACCCTCTTAGCCCCGACCAGCATTTCGGCGACGCCTCGCATGGCTTCGTCCGGCCCCTTTTCGTCAGTCCAGGTAAAAGCTCTCACTTCGGCAGGCACTTCGCGTTGCCATGCCGGCCACTCCAACTCCGGCATGACTAGCACAATGTCAGCGTTGTCATCTGCGGGAATGAACACCAGAAATGCGCGTTCCAGCAGCATGAATTCTGCACCGGTCAGGTAGGTGAGATTGTAACCGGGCACCAGGCAGAGATAGTCGATATGTTGGGCAAGCAATTGTGTGCGCACTGCGGCAAGTCGTTTTTCAAACATGCTTTGATCTCCTAGTGTCTATATTCAAGCGGCTACCTTAACTACGATCTTGCCCCTCTGCCGGTTGCTTAGCATATGGCAGTAGGCGTCCATGTACTGGTCAAGCGCATAGACGCTATCGATGGTGGGCCGCAACTGGGCAGAGGCAAGCCCTCCATATACCATCGCCTTTCCCCTCGCCAATTGCGCCGGGTCCATCACGTGATTGTACATCGAATAATAGTGGAGGACGGTCGCCTGCCTGTAAAACATGTTGACAGGAAGTTGGAAAATATCCTCATCGAGCACGCCATAAGAGATGATCTGCCCGTGCATGCTCATGCCGGCAATGTACTTGCCCACGTAAGAGCCATAAACAGGATCATAGGCCACCCGCACGCCCGCGCCCTCCGTGATCTCGAGCAGGCGGGCGGCGACATCCTCTTCATCGCTGACGATAACGTGATCGGCACCCGCAGCGCTGATGAAATCCACCTTTTCCGCTGTACGGGTGGCGGCAATGGTCGTTGCGCCCAGCATATTGGCGAATTGGATCGCGCCCAAACCGGCACTGCTGCTCGCAGCCGGCATGAATACATACTCACCGGCGTTTAGCGTCAGCTTCTCACAGAAGGCAAAATAGGCCGTCAGGTATTGCATCCAGACTGAAGCCGCTTCCACCGCTGAAAGCCCTGCCGGGGAGGGCGTAACCACGTATTCCGGGGCGATCGCCATCTCGCCACTGACACCATAACGATTGTTGCCGGGAAAGGGTATCGTGCCCACGCTGTCTCCTATACGCAGGCCGCCCACCTCAGGGCCGATATCTACAATGGTACCTGACACTTCGCTGCCTATGCGAGAAGGGAAGCCCGTGGTTTCGGTCGTATAAATGCCCGACATAAAGCCTATATCGGAACGATTGAGGGCGAAGGCATCAACCTGAATGAGCACTTCGTCGGCGATTGGCTTGCGGACCTCAATTTCTTCCAGCTTTAGATTCTCAATATCGCCGTGTTTGTGAAACTGCAACACCTTTGCCATGGTTATGCCTCCTGCATCTGCTTGCGCCGTGCGGTCGTGGCAGCTTCGTCGATTGAGAGGTCCTCTCGTACTACAACGCCGTAGTCACGTTGGGCGCCGCTACAAGTAACATACCCATCGATCACGTCTTCGAGAACCATGTTCGGGTCACGCTCCCAACACGGGCCAAAGCCACCCCCACCACCCGTCTGCGTGCGCACCACGTCACCAGGGCTCAGAGGCATGGCATTAATCTTGAGGAGATGCTTCTCATCCTCACGATCGGGATTGACTACCACATCAGGCGGAACTGCACCTTTGCCGCCAAATAACCCCCAAGCAGGTGTTACAGAGCGCTCGAACCAGAGGTAGAGAGCAGCCGAAGCTTCCAAATGATATTCACGGTAGATGCCGGTGCCGCCTCGCGTTCGGCCCGGCCCTCCTGTATCTGGCCGAAAACCATAACGCTGGAGCATGACAGGATATTTATTCTCGTACACCTCTACCGGTAGATCCTTGAAACCGCCATTGACGTTGTTGATCAAAGCATCTTGACCATCACCACTGGCAAACGCGCCCCAACCACCTGGTGTAGGTTCCACAGCAAGATAAGGGGTATCACCTTTGCGTGGATCTGTTCCGGCAATGTAAATGACCATCGAATCGCCGTAGTGGGCTCCGGCCACTTCGTTGGGTAAGGCCGAAGCCAGCGCTTTGGGAATGAGATCGATGAGTAATCCCAACGAAGAAAAATACCACTGGCAGGCTGCTGGCTCGGTTGCTCGGAAAATCGAGCCCTCCGGTGCTTTCACAGTCAGCGTTCTGAAGGTGCCGCCGTCCACAGGCCGGTCGGGATTGACCAATAGCTTGAATGCCACCCGCACTGCGGATATCGTCTGGGCAAAACCGCAATTGACCGGGCCATATGTCTGATTGGCCGAACCCTGTAGATCCACCGTCATCTGGTCGCCCTCGATATTCACCCGCAGCTTGACCGGCACCGGGTCGCTGCCCAGGCCATCATCATCCAAATGCCCTTCGGCGGAATACGAACCATCGGGAATGGCAGCCACTGCAGCACGTTCCAATTGCTCGGATTGGCGGAAGATCTCTTCTCTCGCTCCCACCACGGTTTCATATCCAAATCGATCCAGAATCTTCTTGAAGCGGACTTCACCGGTACGGCATGCCGCAACCTGGGCATTCATATCGCCGACAAGGCCATCACCAAAGCGGCTGTTCCGGCGCAACAAGTCGATCATATCCTCACGGGCCTTGCCATTTTCATAAAGTTTCGTCGGCCCCCAGCGCACACCCTCCTGATATATCTCGTGCGAATCCATGGCCCCACCCGGATCCTTGGCCCCCACATCCAGCCAATGCGCCCGTGTCGAAGCAAAGCCAACGCGACGCCCCTCCCAGAATATAGGCGCAAAGATGGTTGAATCATTGAGGTGGGTACCGGTCATGTACGAATCATTCATATAAAAGACATCACCAGGCTGAAAGGCATCCCAGCCGAACATCTCAGCAGCGAGCTTCACACAGATTTCCAGATTCCCGAGAAAAAGAGGCAGCCCCAATGACTGGCCCAGTACGTCGCCATGCTCATCTAGCAAAGCCACCGAGCAGTCTTTACCCTCGTAGATAATAGGCGTATAGGCGCTGCGAATCAATGTTGCATTCATATCTTGGGCGATAGATACAAAGGCGTTGCGGATTATTTCAGTTGTAATTGGGTCAACATTTGCTGGTTGCTCTGTCATGGCGCTTTACTCCACACGAATGATGATATTGCCGAGGCGATCCACTCGAATATAATGGCCTGGAGGCACCACAGTTGTGGCGCTATCTTCTTCGATAACCAGGGGACCTTGGAAGTCGGTGTCAGGCCCGATCCAGTCTCGCCAAAGGATGGGTGTTTCGTGAGATTGTTCCGAGAAAATGGTATGCCTCACGCCGGTCACCGGGTCTCGACCAGGTTCTGAGGGTTGGTAGCTGGTTTGTCTTCGTTCCAGACGGCCTAAGGCTGCCAAACGCAGGTTTACGAGTTCCACCGGAGCGCTTGGCGTCGAGTGTCCGTAGCGCGTGTGGTGGGTATTATGGAAGGTTTCGACAATGCGATTTACGTCAACATCTTCATCGACGGAAACGTTGACCGTGTATTCCTGGCCAATGTAACGCATGTCGGCCGAACGTACGAAGTACATATCAGTTTCGGCCACTTTTTCTTCTTGTAGGGCGAAGACACCCTCTGTCTGCAATTCCTGATAACTTTGGGTGATGCTGTCACTGGAGACGCCGCTGGCGGGGTAGTAAAAATTTCGGGTGAGATCGTGGCGGATATCGGTTTGCAGCATGCCCCACGCCGAAAAAGTTCCAGGGAAACGGGGGATGATCACTTCGCTGATATCCAGCTCGCGTGCAAGCCAGAGTGCGTGCATGGGGCCCGCTCCACCAAAGGCCACCAGTGCGAACTCGCGAGGGTCGATTCCCTGCTCGACAGTAATCGTGCGCATGGCATCGGCCATCTTGGCATTCGTGATCGCCAGCATGCCCTCAGCGAAGGCGACATCATCCAACCCCACCTCTTGCGCCATGGTATGGATCGCACGTGCGGCAGCCTTCTCATCCAGGGTCATGCGACCACTTAGCAGCGAGTCAGAACCCAAACGTCCCAGAAAAAGATTGGCGTCGGTAACGGTGGGTTGGGTACCACCTCGGCGGTAACAGACAGGGCCGGGCACTGCGCCGGCGCTCTGTGGCCCCACCCGCATCGCACCTGCTTCCAGCCAGGCCAGCGAACCACCACCGGCGCCAATGGTATGGATATTGACAATCGACATGAGTAGGGGCAGCCCTTCCAATTCTGTCTCGGAGGTGATCTCAGGCTTGCCGTCGACTACAAGGCTCAGGTCAAATGAGGTTCCCCCCATATCCACACACAGTAAATTCGGGCGACCGGTCGCTTCTGACAAAGCGATACCGCCAATCGTGCCGCCCACAGGACCTGATAACAAGGTATACACCGGCTGCTCTCGAGCCGCATCCACGGTCATCACACCACCACTCGATTGCATAACATGCAAGGTGACATCGACGCCTAGATTCCTGACCTCACTATCCAGACTCACAAGATAGCGCTCGACGATGGTGGCGATGTAGGCATTCATTACTGCCGAAGATGCCCGTTCATACTCGCGCCATTCTCGTGCGATCTCGTGAGATAGAGAGATGGATACGTCCGGAAGCGCATCCTGCAAGATCTCTTTGGCCTCAATCTCATGCTGAGGATAAGCGTAAGCGTGGATCAGGCAGATGGCCAAAGCAGGGATATTCTCCTCCCTGACTTTTTCGATGATAGGATCGAAATCTTGTACGTTCAGGGGTTCAAATACTGTACCATCCCACTTGATACGTTCTCTCACTTCATGAATGTCTCGCCGAGGAACCAAGCGTTCTGGTTTTCGATACTGCAATGCATATAATTCCTTGCGATCGCCACGAGCGATGGAATAAGCGTCGCGCAGGCCCGCTGTCATGACAAGTAGAACGCGCGCTCCCTTTCGTTCTAAAAAGGCATTCAAGCCCACGGTGGTGCCGTGAACGAGGAAATCGATATCACCGGGCTTATCGATCAGATCAGTGACACCTTGTAATACGCCAAGGGCCGGGTTCTCGGGGGTAGTCGGCGCTTTGCCTGTAATTATCCAGCCTGATTCATCGGTGGCGACGAAATCGGTGAATGTGCCGCCAATATCGGCTGAAACTCGATATTTGGTCATGTTTGCGCTGCCTCCTCGGTTGCGCCAGTTGATACACTTGCCATAATCTCACTGATAAGGAAAAGGGGTTCGTTCAACATCTCTAGATTTGTTTTCAACCCGGCTTGTACTTCAGGATCATAAAAGCCTCTCTGAAAACTCTCCATGTCGGGCCAGTCGAGAATGGTCATAAAACGATAAGGCGATTCACTACCGGGGGGCCAGGCATCATTGATGCGCGCGAAATCAGTATGAATGACACCCTCTATCGAGGAATTAGCATCCTGATGTTCGGTCAGGCGCCAATGCAGAAGCTCATCTTCATCAACATAAGGTTTCAGGTTATAAAGCACGGTCAGTCGTATCATTAGCAACCTCCTAGTCCTAAGGTCTCAGCTTTGGCGATGCCGTAACGCGTCGAGCGCCACTGCAAACATAATCACGCCCCCCTGGAAAATAAGCTGGTAAAAGGGCGGTACATTTAGAATATTAAATCCATTGGAGATCAGCTGAAGCAGCAGAACGCCGACCAGCGTCCGCCAGATAGCACCCTCGCCTCCCATAATACTGGTACCGCCGATGACGACAGCGGCGATGGCGTTAAGCTCGATGCCGGTACCCACATTCGCCTGGCCAGTCGAGATGCGTGAAGCAGCGATCACCCCGGCGATGCCGGCGCTCAGACCACTGATAGCAAACGTCATCATACGCACAAATTTAACACGTACGCCCGATAAATAGGCAGCCTCTTCGTTCCCACCAATGGCATAGACATAGCGTCCAAACGTTGTGCGTGATAATAGCAGACCGATGATCAACGCGAATCCCAAGAAGAAAAACACCGGCATCTTCGCTCCCAAAAAACGACCCCTGCCCAGGAAAGAGAAAATGGGCTCTTCCACTTGAAGCAGCAGCCCATCTGTAAGCACAAAGGCAAAGCCACGGATCATCAAACCTGCGGCCAGGGTGGCAACAAAGGAGTTGATGCGTAACCCGGCGATTACGCTACCGTTGGCGGCGCCCAGCATGAATCCGACCATCATACCTGCTGCCAAACCCAGAATGGGATACCCTTGTAAAGCGATGGACACGGCCACCGCCCCGCAGAAAGCGTAGATCGCTCCCGCCGACAGGTCGAAGCCACCTGCGATTATGGTAATTGTTGCTCCGATAGCGATCAGCCCAACCTGTGAGGATTGATCCAGCACGTTGAGCATGTTTCTAGTTGTGAAGAATGCTGGCGCCAGAAAACTTAGTGTGGCGAATACCGCGGCAAATGCCAGGAGAATACCATATTCTCGCAAGAGCTTTGAAACTGTTCGGGTGATGTTAGCGCTTTGGGTCTCGGTCTGCATAGGTCGTTAAAACCGGGATCAGCAATCAGTCTTCCGTATTAGGCTTGGAGTCGGTCGCTCCCTGTCTACTGCACCCTGATAATATCTGGCCACGTACTTTACCCGGTAGCAAAAGCTGCATGCATGATTTCATCTTCGGATAACATGCGTCCATTCGCCAAATCCTCTTCGAATTCCGCCACGATGTTTCCCTGCCGCATAACCAGAACACGATGCGCCAGGCCCAGAATCTCCTCCAGTTCCGAGGAAATCAGGAGAATGCCCATACCTTGAGCCGCAAGTTCTGTAATCAGTTCGTAAATGGCCCTTTTGGCCCCGACATCTACACCATGGGTAGGTTCGTCTGCTATCAGTAGCTTGGGTTTGCGGAAAAGCCATTTACTGAAAAGGACCTTTTGCTGGTTTCCACCGGAGAGGCTGTCAACGCGTTTCTCTGGCTCAGGTGGCCTGACATCCAGTTGTTGTAGCAGTAGCGCCGTCTCTGCGGTTTCCTGTTTCTTTTGCACAAAGGATCCATGGCTGACTGCATGCAAATGCGGCAATGTAACGTTGGGGCGTATGGGCAGGTTGAGCAACAGGCCTTCCTTTTTCTGCTTTCAGGAAGCAGGGCGATACCGACGCGAACGGCATCGGTTGGGGAGCCAATCTGTTGCTGGACGTCATCGACCATGATAGTACCACGGGTTCGCTTCTCAGCTCCGAAAATCGACTTGGCCACCGCTGTTCTTCCACTGCCTACCAGACCCGCCAGACCGACGATCTCCCCTGCCCGAATCTCGAAGGAAACATCGTGGATAGTCCCCGTTTTCGCCAGGTTCTTTACGGCAACGACCACATCAGCATGCGGTTTAGGATATTTCTTGGCTGGAAAAGTCAAAGACATAGCACGGCCTAGCATGGCCATGACCAGCGTATCGGGCGTTTCATCTACTGCAGCTGTGGTCTGAATCCACTGGCCATCCCTCAATACGGTGACATCATCGGCAACGCTCAGAACTTCTTCGGGGATGGTCTTCGTTTCGGCCACCCGCAGTGAAGCGTTTCTTTCTAACTACTACATGCTGTAGGTTACTTTTTGGAGGCTATCCATGTTGTGGCAGTATTTGTTGTGGTCCAATCCCTACTATGTCGAGGCGAGATTTTAAGCCCCTGTACCAAAGACTATTCTGGCGTGACATAAGCTGCTGTGATGCCGCCGTCCACATTAAAAGTTGCTCCGGTCACAAAGCTAGACTCGTCAGATGCCAGATATAGGGCAGCCTGTGCCATCTCCTTTGCCTGACCAAAGCGCCCAACGGGGATGTGGACGAGCCGCCGCTGTTTCTTGGCATCGGTATCGAGAAACTTCATTAAAAGTTCGGTGTGGAGTGGACCCGGACAGAGGGCGTTGACCCGAATATTCTCGCGGGCATGGACGACGGCCAGTTCCCGCGTAAGGGATAACACGGCGCCTTTGCTAGCCGTGTAGGCGATCTGAGGTGTAGCGGCTCCCACTTGGGCGACAAAGGAGGCAGTGTTGATGATGGATCCCCCTCCGGCGCGGCGCAAGGCCGGAATGCCGAATTTACAGCCAAGGAAAACACCTTTGGCATTGACAGCCATCGTCAAATCCCACACATCTTCTGACGTAAGCACGGCGTCGCCATCCTCGCTGTGCATGATGCCCGCATTGTTGAAGAGGATATCAAGGTGGCCGTAGGTTTCTTCGGCGGTCCGCACCATTCCCTCACAGTGCGCAGCGTTCGATACATCAGCATGGACGTAGGTCGCGACACCACCGCCGGCCAGGACTAGAGCGATGGTCTCGGCGCCACCCTCATCATCGAGATCGACGGCGACGACCTGCGCGCCTTCCTGTGCAAATAATAGGGCAGTTTCCCGCCCGATACCGCTGCTGGCGCCGGTAATGAGGGCGACTTTGTTTTTTAAACGCATGAGTTTCTCCAATAGAACCTTGTGACCAGATCAGGCGCAATAGGCAATACGCTCAAATCTGCTCAAAATAACGCTTTCTTTCCCAGTCGGTGACGGCGTTGTCGAATGCAACCTGTTCGGACTTGAAGAAATGTAGATAGTGTTCGAACACCGCTTCGCCAAACGCATCTCGGGCGAATTCACTCTCTTCGAACTCGACGATCGCCTCAGCCAGCGTGCGGGGCACATGGGGGAGTTCCGCAGCAGCATAGACATCGCCGACAAAGATATCGGGCGGCTCGATCTGCTTGCGAATGCCATCGAGGCCGGAAGCAAGAATGGCAGCATAACCCAGATAGGGATTGACATCGGCACCGGGTATGCGCGACTCGATGCGCAGCGAACTGTCTTGGCCGATCACCCGAAATCCAGCGGTACGATTGTCGTAGCTCCAGGCGATGCCGGTAGGCGCCCAGGAGCCGGCCTTGTAGCGCTTATAGGCATTGACGGTAGGTGCGTAAAAAACCATGAGCTCGCGAGCGTGAGCCATCCAACCGCCCAGGAACCAGCGAAAAACATCCGAACATCGTACCGGACCGAACGCCGAATCCCCAGCAAAGAGGTTGGTCTCAACCCTTTCGTCCCACAAGCTGACGTGCATGTGACAACTGGACCCGGCCAGCGCCTCGTGATACTTGGCCATGAAGGTAACGGCCAGGCCAAGCTGGTCAGCCAGGTCTTTGAAGCATTGCTTGTACAAGAGGTGGCGGTCGGCCATCGCCAGCAGATCGGCGTAGCGGATGTTGAGTTCATGTTGGCCTGGGCCCCACTCGCCCTTACTGAACTCGACCGCAATCCCGCTCAGAGATAGGTGCTTTCGAGCGGCGGCATTGAGTACCTCTTCTCGGCTGCCTTGTAAGATATGATAGTCCTCGATGTAGGCGCCGAAGGTTTTCAGGTCGTGATAGTGAGCTGTGCGGGCCTCACCATAGGTCTGGTCGAAGATATAATACTCTAGCTCGGAACTACCCAGGGCCCAATAACCCATATCCTGCGCCAGCACGATCTGACGGCGAAGGATGTTCCGAGGGGCAATAGGGTCCAGGTCATGAGACTTCTCATCGTGCACGTCACAGACAACGACAGCAGATTTATCCATCCAGGTCGCCTTGCGCAGGGTGCTCAAATCAGGGATGCAATGGAAATCTCCATAGCCCAGTTCCCAGTTGGCGTAACTGTAACCTGGCACGGGTTCCATCTCCATATCGACAGTGAACAGGTAATTGCAGGCATGCATGCCAGAGTGGACGGTTTGGTCGAGGAAAAACTCAGCGGTGATGCGCTTGCCCATCAAGCGGCCATAGAGATCGGCGAACACTGCTACTACCGTTTCGATAGTACCCGCTCGCACTTCCTCCTCTAACGCTTCCAAAGTTAGCATACCCCGAACTAAAGTCTCGCTCATACACTTGGCTCCTTGCTAATACGGTGTGGCGAAAGTATCCCGTTGCGCGGCATTACTAACGACGACCGCTGGTTTTGAGTCAATCAGTCTGCCGGCGGGTTGATTTTCACGATCTGGTTGGCAGAGACGTTCTCGATAGTCGTCACTTGCTTATCCGGCCAACGCACGTTCAATGTTGGCACAGATTTATAGGCGCCGAGACCGAAATGCAGGCGTGGGTCTTCTGTAGCCAGATAACTGCTACCGGCAGAGACCTCGCCCACAAGAACACGACCATCCGCCAGCTCTATCTCAACACGAGCGCCTGGCCGCATCCCGGCCAAATCGATCTCCAGCCAGTTGGCGGTGACACCATCGCTCTGCAACAGCACGACGTCGCCAGCAATGGCGTTGATAGCGATATCGAGATCGCCGTCATTATCGTAATCGGCGACGGCGCTGCCGCGGGCGAGGATCGGCCCCACATCCTTTAACCCCACCTGTTGGCTAAAATCAAAGAACTGTCCGCCAGGCCCTTGGCTGCCGTCGGCATTCCAACTGCGATTGGCATAAAAACGAACCAGTTGCCGGTCGCTCTCCAGGTTGGTGATCGGCACCCGCCCGTTTGCGATGATCAGATCGGGGTCGGTATCGTGGTCGAAATCAGCCCAGGCCGTGCCCCAGCCGGTTTGATTGTTGCCCAGTCCCATCATGCCGATGCGGTAGGTGCTGTACTGGAAGGTCGGATCGCCTCCGACAGCGGTTTCGTTGCGGTAGAGTGCATTGAGTTCCCGTTCCCAGTTGGTGACGAGCAGGTCGATAAAGCCATCACCATCATAATCACCACCGGCCACACCCATACCGCTGCCTGCATCCCCCACCTGAGCGGTTTCGGTCAGATCGATAAAACGAAAACCCAGTCCTTCCGGATCGGCCTCGATGCCGCCCAGCCAGGGTTCGTTGGCATACATACGATTGGGATGGCCGTCATTGGCGATATACAGATCCAGATCGCCGTCGTTATCGAAATCACTCAACAACGCCCCCAATCCCCGCTCCTCTCTAGCAAGCCCGGCCTCAAAAGCCGCCTCGCTGAAAATTGGTTTTTGCCCTTTGCCTTTTGCCTTTTGATTTATAAATAACCGATCCGGCAAACCATAATAATCCTGCGGAAAAAGACCGGCGGGTTTGGGCACTTTCTTTTCCAGATCGATAAAAGACGCTACAAAGATATCCAGCAGGCCATCGCCATTGAGATCGCCCGCCACTGCGGCGCTGTTCCACTCGGGCGAATCCAGTCCCGCGGCAGTGGCGCCTTCACTAAAGGTGCCGTCACCATTATTCCACAACAAGGCGTTGGGGCCGTCGGCGGTGATGAACATGTCTGTCCAGCCGTCCTCGTTCAGATCTGCAGCCAGGCAACCATTGCCACGCAGTGCGATATCGGTTTCCGTCTCAGCGCTTACGTCTACAAATTGGCCCTGCTCATTGTGATACAAGGCGTTGTGGGGCAGACCGCCATGATCTTGCCAGTAATCTACTTCCTCCTCAGCATGGCTGTTGACCAGATAGAGGTCGAGCCAGCCATCATTGTCGTAGTCCAGCCAGCAAAGACCACCACTCATGGCCGCGGCAGGGTCTTCGAAGATAGCTGTTCGGAAGGCGCCGTGCCGGAAGTTGAGGCCGGCCTCAGGAGCGATGTTGCTGAAGTTGAGGGTGTGCGGTTGGGAATTGGGGGTTGGGGATTGTGAACTGGGGGTTGAGGATTGGAAACTTTGAACTGGAGTCGGTCGGGTAACAGGTGGGGGGTCGAGGGGGAGGCCGGAAGGAACTGATTCGGGCGAGAATTGGCTGAGATCTCGGGCAGCGGGGTCGGTGAGGGCAGCGAGGAAGACAATTAGATCGGCGATGTCTTCGTCGCTGAGGGGGAGGCCATATCGCAGGGTGGGCGCGGCGTTGTATCCTTGCTTTTCGGGTTGGGATGGGCGCAGGCTACTGTAGAGGGCGGCGGGGATGCCGTTGGCGGTGGGGTCGTAATGGTCGATGCCGGTTCGAATGTCGGCATGGTGGCGGATAACGGCTTCGAGGGTAGGATAAGCGCCGTCGTGGAAATAGGGAGCGGTCAGATCTACATTGCGAAGAGAAGGCGTACGAAATGCATAGCGATCTCGCAGATCGAAGGTGACGCCCCCCCATCCCCAATCCTCGCGTCCGCTGTAATCGTGGCCTTTACCCGGTCCCAGTTGCGGCGCCAGGATGTTGTGGTGCTGAAAATCACTAAAGAGGTCTCCGCTATGACAGAAGGCGCAATTAACTGCGGGATCGATCTGACCGAAAAATAGCAAAGCGCCCTGCTTCTGTCGCTCTGTCAGCGCCTCTGAATCCCCAGCTAAATAGCTATCCCAAGGTGCAGCGGTGAATATCCAGCGGCGTTCGAAAGCAGCGATAGCCTGCGCAAGGCGCGGCAAGGTAACCGTCGCCTCACTTCCTTCCCCAAACGCTGCTTGAAATCCTTCGACATAGACCGGACTATTTAGCAAGCGCTCAAGCAGGATCGTACGGATGGTTTGTGGCGCCAGATCGCCCAAGCTGGCCCCTGCCATCTCATGTACGCTGGTGAGGGGGAAAAGCGCCTGCACGACCAATGGATCGGTCAGGCCAAGCGCGTCTATCTCATCTTCTTGAGTACGGACGCTACCGTCGGGCATCTGCTCCACACGACTATCCCAAAATTGGGTCGGATAGAGGGCGGCATTGATGATGGTCTGCGAGTTGCGGGGCACGAATTGTCCGGCAAAAGGGTTGGGCACGCTCGCCAGGCCGGTCACGGGATCGGTTGTCGCTTCCAGACGCCGGGGTTCGCTGGCTTCAGCGGCCAAGTTGATTCGCTCCACGAAGTCACGCTCTGGGCCTATCCCGCTGCCGCCATTGCCGATGGGCAGCACGCGGCCATCGCCGCCTGCCAGCAGGGGATGATGGCAGGTGCCACAGGAGATGTTCTTGTCACCGGATAGGATCGGATCAAAAAAGAGCGCCTGACCTAACTCGGCCACTGCCGTCTCCCCCTCCCTTTGTTCTGCACCCGGATTTGGTCTGAGCCCTTGCGCTGCGATGACCTCTTTTAAGGCGGTATCGTAATCAGGATGCAGCAGACGCTCGCTAGTAAACCCCTCGATCTGGCTTTCGATCTGGGGGGAAGCATCACTTGTATCTATTGGCCGATCCCCAAATGTGACATGCAATACGCGGCCAGGAAACACCTCGGTCAGATAAAGACTACCGTCGGGCAGGGGCAGTACCGACCCAGGGAAATTCAGGTTTTCCAAGACCGGTTCAAGGGAGCGATCGGCTAGTAAGCGGCTGAGACGCCCGGTTTCGGCCTGGTAATTTGCCTCAGTGAAACAGGCGGCATCGGGCGGAAAGGTGGCGAATTCCAACACCCAGATAGTGCCATCCGCTCCCTGGGCAACATCAATTGGCATGTTGAGTCCGCTTAAGATAAGACGTTCGTTCCGCTCTCCGTCGATGGCGACCAGCCTGCCTGCACCCGGGGGATAGGGGCAACCACCCGTCAAAGTCACCCAGTACTCGCCGTCGATGAAAGCGATGCCCGTCGGTACCGGCGAAACCGTGATCTTTTGGTCATCATATCTGGGATCAGGCAAGCGGGCGAAGCGATGAATAAAGCGAGTCTTGCCATCGACCGTTTCCATGGCGACGCCATCCCCGGTCGCATCAGTGACCACCGGTATGCCCTGCGGATCGAAGGCGATATCAAAGGGGTTCATCACCTTGACACGGTTCAGGGGGAGCATGGCCGGTATTAGATCCTCGGGGCTGAGTGGCGCCTCAGGTAGCGAAAATCCGTTAATCCGCTCCTCACCAGACAAGGGCAGGGTCCAGAGGTGACCTTGAGCGAAATTGCCAATGTAGAGTTTGTCCCCTGCCGGAGCCAAAGCTACCAGGGGTGAACCTGCCAGATCTCCCGAATCCAATGTGCTGGGAAATCCCGAAATAAGGCGGCCCGCGGCACCCTCCGCTGTGATCAAACTGATGCCGGCGCTGTCATCCCGCTGACCGGTGCCATCTTCTGCGACAAGCAGTCCTCCATCGGGCATGAGTGCCATACCGATAGGAGCCAACAAACCATCCACAACGACTTCAATGTGCGTATCTGAAAAATCGATCTGTTCAGGCGTCTGGGATGGGCCCGAGCATGCGGCGAGCAAACAGACCGCAATCAGGGAAACTATAGTGACAAACCGGAATGTTCCTTTTTTCATTCGGTGGAGTGATAAGCAGATAATTGACATGCTTGAGTAGATACTGGAAGTATCTGACTGAAATTACAAAGACCCTTCAGGGTCTGGTCACAGCGCCTGAGGGCGCTTCGTAGGTTTAGGCAGGCAATTTCCATTGCCTTGCCTTAGCGTCATTTATTCATCTTCCAATGCCAAGAGCAAGTCAGGGCGATCGGTAATGATGCCATTTACACCGAGCTGAATCATCCTTTTCATTTCTGCGGGGTCGTTAATAGTCCAGGGGATGACCTGCAATCCAGCCTTGTGTGCCTGCTGCAGCAACGCTGGTGTGACATCCTGATAGCGGGGCGACCATATGGTAGCGCCTTTGTGCGCGTAATCCGCGTAATCCGACAGCGACGGACGCTTACCTTTGGTCAGAGCCGCTAATCGAATATTAGGATTCAGCTGTCGGACGCCCCATAATGATGCATGTACAAAACTCTGTACGATCACCCTCTGAACCAGTTCCCTTTCTTCGACCAGGCTCACAATCGACCGCTCAAATTTACCAGGATGTTCTCCGTCCCAGCCATCGCCGATGGCATCTACATGCTCGATCTTGCGTTTGGTTTCGATATTGAATTGCACAAGGCGCGCGTTTTGACGCTGTGCATCCGTTTTGTGATCTGACTCGGCGTAGGCATCGACGAAGTCAAAGAGTTCGGCTAGGCTAATGATACGATAGTCGTCGCCGGCCAACGGTGTGGCATGATTATTCTGCTGCGGGTGTTTTTGAGAATCGCCATTGAGATCACAGCGATATCTCTGAATTTCCTCAAAGCTGAGTTGGCTAATAAGTGTGGGATCAGGGGCAAGGGCAGGGGTACCGGAACCGGCATAGGTACATTTGTCGATGGTTATGTCATCATCGTGCCAGATGACGACAACGCCATCCTTGCTGTAGTGCAAGTCCATTTCCAGCGTCGTGACCATGAGGTCGAGTGCGATTTCAAAGGCCGGCAGCGTGTTTTCGGGCTTAAGGCCTCGCACCCCACGATGGCCTTGGATGTCAAAACCTGGCGGCAGAGATGGGACATCAGGTGGAACTGGGGTTGGTGGTGGAGTCGGGGAGACAGCGCAAGAGATGATGAGCAACATTAGGAGCATCAAGGAGAGGAAGGTAAGGATAGTAGAGCGAACAAGGTGCATGATCATCGCCAAGTAGCATACATCGATCAAACGAGTGTAGAAAAGCTTAGGTGGTGCGCAACACGTCAGGTAATTACCGGATCGACGCGCTGTGCACCACCTATCAATGACGGTGACAGCCATCCTACACATCTAGTTTACAATGTGGACCGTCACGACATGGGCTTACTCGAAGAAAGCGTTGTAGTTAGCCAGTTCCTCGTTGGCTTTCTCGGCCGCTTCGTCCAGCGCTTCCTGCGGACTGACACCATCGTCAAGTACACGGCTGTACGATTGCACGATGATATCGCGAATAGCCGGGAAGGGGCCGGCACGACCGCCTAGTACGGCATAGTTCAAACTGCCGTCGTCCAATGTTGTGGGTGTGCTGTCCAATTGCTCGATAGCGGTGACGAAATTGGGGTTTTCTTCCCAGAAAGTCTGCAATTCAGGGTTGTCGGAGACGTCGGAGCGGACGGGGAAGTAGCCCGTGCCGGTATGCCACGTAACCTGCTGGGCCGGCTGTGTCATGAAGCTCATGAAGTCCCAAGCCGCTGCATTCTGTGCGTCATCCCCGGCATCGATCAACCACAAGGCGGCGCCGCCAATGATGACGCCATTGCGATCACTGCTGTCGCTGTGCGGAATGTAGGCGGTCTTTACGTCGAAGTCAGCCTGGGCTTCGAGGCCCTGCACACCGGAGGTGGAGTCGAATAGCATCGCCGACTGCCCTGTCAAGAACACTGAGTCTGATTCGGACCAGGTCTTGCCAACGTTGGGAGCATAGCCCTCTGCGATCAGATCGGTAAGGAAGGTGAAGACCTCTACACCCTGCCCTTCGTTAAACAGCGCTTCGGTGGGGCGGCCGGTACGGCCATTGTTTTCGTTGAAATAGAAACCACCGCTATTGGCCAGAATCTGCTCGAAATACCAGCCCACAGTACCGAACGCTGCGCAGAAGGGAACGCCTGATTCTTGAATAGCATCACAAGTCTCTTTGAATTCGGCAAAGGTCCATTCTGGATTGGGCGGTTCAAGCCCTGCATCCTCGAACATCTGAGCGTTGTAGTAAACGATAGGTGTGCTGCTGTTGAAAGCCAGTGCAACCAGGCCCTCTTCGTCCGAGTAATAGTCGCGCACGGCGGGGATGAAGATATCAGCGTCACCTTCAGCCATCAACTGGTGGGCGGGGATCAGTCGTCCAGTGTCGAACATCGTCTGCGAGGCTAGGTCAAAATTCTGGGTGATGTTCGGCTCGGTGCCTGCTTCGAATGCTGCCAACAAGGCGTTGTAAGTATCATCATAGGTGCCTTGGAATACGGCGGTTACGTGGACGGCATCCTGGCTATCATTGTAGCGCGTGGTCAATTCATCGACCACTTCGCCCAAATTGTCGGCCATAGCATGCCAGAAAACGACTTCAACTTTCTCCATCTCCCCAGGTTCTTCCGCCGGTTCCTCAGCGGGTTCCTCTGCGGGCGCTTCCGTCGGTGCTTCTTCTGCGGCTGGAGCTGCCGGCGCCGGCGCTGTGGCACAAGCCGCAACGACTAATACTGATACGAGCAACAGTGTCAGGATGATCAGTTTGTTGAACTTCATGGATGTCTCCTCCTGGAGATGAGCGTGTGGGTGGATTGTGGTGAGTGATAGTAGTGAACAGTAGTCGGTGACAAGTGGCTTGCACTGTAATCCGACTGCTGATTACTGAATGCTAGTTTAGCGTTAAGCAGAAGATTGACATTTCTGATCAGATACTGGAAGTATCAGGCTGAAAATACGAAGACCCTTCAGGGTCTGACCGCAGCGCCAGAGGGCGCTTCGTAGGTTCAGCCAGGCAATTTCCATTGCCTTAGTTAGATGTCATTTTCCTTCTTGATAGACCACTAGCCTTTGAGTCCGGTCATGGCAATGCCTTTGACCAGTTGTTTCTGGGCGACAAGGAAGACGATTAGTGTCGGTAGCAGGGCGATAACAGCTCCGGCCATGACAGCGCCCCAGTTGGCGCCCGATTCGATATTGGTCATAAAGAATCGGATACCGATCTGGATGGTGCGCATCTCTTCGACATCGGTGATGATGAGGGGCCAGAGATACTGATTCCATGCGCTGAGGAAGGCGAAGATGGCGAATGCTCCGATCGCCCCCTTGCTGAGAGGGACAACGATTTGCCACAAGTATCGCCAGTTACCTGAACCATCGATAAGAGCTGCATCATGTAGATCTTTGGGGATGCTGAGAAAGAATTGTCGCAATAAGAAAACGCCGAATGCACTGGCCAGGAAGGGGACGGAAAGGCCCTGATAAGAATTAGCCCAACCCCAACCTGTGACAAGTTGAAAATTGGGAATGAATGTCAGTTCAAAAGGAATCATCAGGCTGGCGAGAATGACGTAGAACAAGACATCTCGACCTGGGAAGTCGAGTACGGCAAAAGCGTAGGCCGCCAATATACACAACAACACCTGCCCAGTAGTGATAACCGCTGTCTGGATGAAGCTATTCAAGATAAACCGGGCAAATGGCACTGACTCGAATGCAGTGCGGTAGTTATCAAGAGTCCATACGTTGGGCATGAATTTAGGTGGGTAGGTGATGACCTCGTTCATCGGCTTGAAACTGGTCAAGAGAGCGATGATGATCGGCAAAGAAATGATGAGGCCAATACCTATCAGGAAAATCTGCAGACCCAGATCAGCTGATTTGATGCGAGGCAGAGAACGTTTGCTGCTTTGCGTTGCGCTCATTGATAGTGCACCTTGCGTTCAAGGCCTTTGAATTGAATCAGCGACATGGTAATCACCATAATAGCGAGAAGATACGCTTGGGCAGAAGCGATGCCGCGTTGGGGCGTGCCAACGAAGGCATCGTAGAAAATGGAATAAACCAGTACGTTGGTAGCCTGCCCCGGCCCTCCTTCGGTCAGAACGTGAATCTGGCCAAAAGCCTCAAAGGTATGGATGACATTGATGATAAGTAAGAAGAAGAGGGTGGGTGTCAGCAAGGGGATGGTGATATGGCGAAATCGATGCCAGAAATTGGCGCCATCAACTTTGGCAGCATCGTAAAAAGTGTTGTCGATTGCCTGCACCCCGGCCAGGGCAATGATGACATTGAACCCAAATTCTTTCCAGATCGTTGCTATAATAACGGATATCAGTGCCCAATCTTTGGTTGCCAACCAGTTCGGACCCTCGATGCCCACCAAACTCAACCAATAATTGAGGAACCCGACCACGGGATGATACAACCACTTAAACAATACACCCGCAACAGCGCTACTGATCACCACCGGCACGAAGATAAGCAGTCTGTGTAATCCCGTTAAGTGGCGCAAAGGTTGAGACAACGCCACCGCCAATAATACAGCCAGGAAAAGACCCACAGGTACCACGCCCAACATGAACAACAAAGTCACTTTGATGCTGTTCCAGTAATCTGGATCTGTGAGCAATTTCGAATAATTCTCCAACCCCACAAATCGCATCACCCCACCAAATGGCGCCACGCGATTGAGGCTGAGTTGGAACGACGTGACCACGGGCAGGAAAACAAAGATAGCCAGCACGATCAAGGTCGGGGCAAGATAGAGATAACCTTCGATTGCTGACTGTATCTTCTTGCGCCTTTGCCGTGACGAGGAACCTGTAACAGGTGGGGACGTCGATGAAACATTTGAGAGCGTGGCTTGACTCATTCCAGTACCTTTGATGGCGAAAACGTTTGTTTTGAACCCATATTGTTTAGGGCCGGAGGTGGCAATACGTCCGGGGCGTCCATAACTCGGATAAACATCTACTTCGTCGCTCTTAAGGATTATCAATCAGGCGTCACTTTCATACCGCAATCCTGCTTCCGCATTCCTAGCCTGGGCGACACGACGTTGTGCGTTATTGTGATTCTCCGGCCGCACCCAAGCAGTTTATGAAAGTCAATGACGGCACAGTATAGCCGTTTCCATAGAGATTGCAAAACGTTGTTTCAGGTGTACTGTTATGAAGGTGACAATTGCATTTTGCGGAAGTGGAGTGAAGAGTTCAGTCGGCGGCAGCGTGCGCCAGTGCTGAGGGCGTCTGGCAGCCGACAATCGCCGGAACTTCGTGGATGAGCTCGTCATTTTCAAGAGCCTCCACCATAAACAGGGCAAAGTCCACGCGGCGCGTGATGTCGCTCTCGAGGATGGGGTCGCCTACGTGTCGGCTCCACACCGGCAGGCCCTGGCTCTCACCCTCTTCAAGGCCGCTCCCACGTACGACAGTCCACAGTGTGTCACTGGCAAATATACGCCGGCACGCCTCCACCTGATCATCAATGTCCACGGCGCGAACGAGACGCCCAAGCCATCCGGCGGCACTCACGGTCCATTTGAATGTCCGCGAGTACACATCTTGGCCGTCACGCGTGATGTGCCAGCCGCAAGAGAACATCAAACGCGCGCCCGGACGCGCGTGGTCGAGCACCGCCTGGGCCGTTCCCGACGAGTACTCGTGAACCCCCCAAGGGACCAGCACAGTGAGCACCCCATCACACCCTGCGACCGCCTTCTTGATGACCTCTCGGTCGTTTGTCGCTCCGGGAATGATGGTGATGCGCCCCTTGAACGCATCAAGTTTGCCTACGCTGCGCTCCCGACAAACACCAACCACTTCGTAACCCCGATCCAGCGCCTGCTGCACCATGTACTGCCCGAGCTTCCCAGATGCTCCCACGATACAAACCTTGTTCATAGTCATCTTTTAGTCTCCTCGAGGTATGCGGCATTGGTTGTGGTGCGTGATCGGAACGCTCCACTGGTTAGCGCTAATAGATGTCCAGATTATACAGTTTTATGAAGATAGTACTAGAAAATGATATCCTACCTGGTCACTATAATAGATGAACTATCCTATTCGCGGAGGCACATAGTCTGCTCTGCCACCCGCTGCGAAGCAGGTCATGGTTTACGCAGTGTTAGGTTTTGTTGTTATGTTCTATAGTGATGAGCTACAAAACTATCCGATTCAACGACTAAGAACCCCCATGAATGGCCGTAGAAATCTTCAGTTCCCAGACTTTCGCATGTCGGATTTATGTCGCTGTCAAGGTATATTTCGTGGTTGCCTTTGCATATACCCTGACTACCGTAACAAGAGATGTGGTCGCCTTCAACCTGTAGCCAGTGTGCGATAATAGTGCCCGGTGTTTCGATATCACATAGAACCAGATCCTCATGAGGAAACCTGAAATGTCCGTTCTGATAAACAACCCTGAGAAATCCACACTCCTCCGGTCATCTCGCCCCATCTCCGATGTTGTAGGTGTTTGGCGATGGCTGAGCCCATCGCTACCGCATAAGAATGTCCGGCAAATGCATTTTTGAATATCGTTCAACTGGTATCTTCTCAATAACTTGGGGGGAACTAACCCGTCCACGAAGGTGGACGTTCGGCGTAGGTTCGTAGAACCTCGCCCCCAGAGCCCGAATTCATTCGGCGAGTGCCCCGGAATATTGAGAAGATACTTCAACTGTGTAGTTGACTCTTCTGGCACATAATTTAACATGATGGGGCACCATCGATGACAGAACTAGAATCAATTCCTTCGCAAATACCAATACCTTCGCCAAAATTGAAGAAAGCTCTTTGTGGCAGACTCGTGACCAAATTCACCCCACAACAGGGCAAATATCGAACAAAAATAGGGATGAATGCCTTGAAAACGATCAG